>CAMENQ010000316.1 GCA_945928585.1 uncultured Roseburia sp.
ATATACCCTGTCTTCTGGCTTAATTCCTTTGAGTATGAAGCCACTCCGTAAATAAGTACACCAAAGTATGCCACTACAGTCGCTAAGAGCAGCAGTAAACTGGCAATGGCCGTATGGTCTCTGTTGTCGGCAAGTGCACTTATTACAAAGTAAAGTTCAAGTCCTGCTATTGCTCCGAACATTATTACTAATCCAATTATATTTTTTCTTATTTCATATTTTGAAAGTTTAAACATACTCACACCTCCTACACAGCATCATAAGCATATATCTGCTTATACATATCTACTATAGACATACCCTTTTGTACTCTCAGTTCTTCTGCATCGCCCTGCATTACTACCTGCCCCTGTCTTATGAAAATGGCATAGTCTATAATCTTTTCAAGTTCATCAACTAGGTGGCTTGACATAATAATGGCATTATCAGGTCTTGCATTTTCTATTACCGTATTTATAACCTTTTCTCTTGCAATAATATCTATGCCGTTAAGAGGCTCATCCAACATAATAATCTTACTGTTTCTGGCAAGTGTAATGGCTATTTTTGCCTTTGCCATCATACCGGATGACATTTTACTAAGCTTCTGTGATGGCTCCAAATCCATCTGCTGTAATAAATTATAATATTTATTCTCATCAAAATCCGCAAAGAAATCCTTATAATACTTTCCCGCATCCCTGCAGGTCATATAATTGTAAAAATATCCTTCTGTAGGCATATATGCTATATGTGCTTTGGAATATATACCTATTGGCTGTTCATCAAAGGTAATCTTTCCTGAAGTAGGCTTTATAAGGCCTGCCACCATCTTCATAAACGTAGTCTTTCCGCTTCCGTTTGGACCAAGAAGTGCATATATTTTCCCCGGTTCAATCTGTGTAGAAATATCTGACACCGCAGTAACATTCAAATACTTTTTTACTAAATTCTCACACTTTAACATTTTTTCCCTTTCCTGTGTGCAGAAGCAATAATTATTTATTTGTATATTTACTAACCATATAACTTCATTGCTTTCCGGACACATTTAATAATATATTATTTTTGGCATTTCAAAAGATTTATCATATCATCAATATCCATGCCAAGTCCCTTCATGTTATATATAAATTCCTCCATATACTTTTCTGCCATTTCATTTTTTACGGATAAATATTTTTCCTTATCCTCTGTCACAAATGTACCAAGACCTCTTTTCGTAAAGCATAAGCCTTCTCCTTCCATGTCACTGTATACTCTTACAGCAGTGTTTGGATTTATCTGATACTTTACGGCAAGCTCTCTTGTAGATGGCAGCTTCTCTCCAAGCTTTAACTCACCGAGACTGATTTTGTGCTTAATATCATTTATGACTTGAAGATAAATAGGAATATTATTTTTAAAATCCACAATTTACCTCCTTTTTTATATTAGGAAATTCCTAAAGCAACAGTTTGAAATTATGAAACTAGTCTCGCTGCCGAGCGGGACTTTTTTTACCTATAGGCTGAACATCTGCATTACTGTTCTAGTTGTATAGTACACTATGATTGTATTATTGTCAATAGTTTTTGCAAATTTTTATAAAAAGCAGGTACCGGCAGGATTGAACTGTTATAAAAACAGCCTGTATTATATACCTCTGTTTTGTCAGCAGAATCTGCTTTTACAGCAATATATATAATACAGACTGTTTTTTTGTTATTGATATCTAATTGTTTCTATTAAATGTTTCTATTAAATGTTTCTATTCGATGTTTATATTCAATTTTTCTACCCAAGGAAATCCTTAATTTTCTTGCTTCTGACAGGATTTCTGAGTTTTCTTAAGGCCTTAGCCTCTATCTGTCGTATACGTTCTCTTGTAACCTTAAACTCTCTTCCAACTTCCTCAAGCGTACGCGGATGTCCATCCTCCAGTCCAAATCGCAGTACTATTACCTGCTTTTCTCTTTCCTTTAAATCCTGAAGAAGTATATCAATATGCTCGCGGAGCATAACAGACTCAATATTCTGTTCCGGAGTAACTGTCTTATCATCTTTTACAAAATCTCCAAGGTTTGAGTCATCTTCCTCACCAATAGGAGTTTCAAGTGATGCAGGTTCTCTTGCTATCTGCATAATCTCAAGAACCTTTTCCTCGCTCATCTCAAGTGCATCTGCAAGCTCTGCAGTAGATGGTTCATAACCAAGCTCTAATGTAAGCTTTCTCTGCATTTTTGACATTCTGTTTATGGTCTCCACCATATGTACAGGCACACGTATGGTTCTTGCCTGATCCGCCAGTGCTCTTGTAACAGACTGTCTTATCCACCATGTAGCATAAGTACTAAGCTTAAAGCCTTTGTCATAGTCAAATTTTTCCACACCCTTTATAAGTCCAAGATTACCCTCCTGAACTAAATCCAGAAAGCTCATTCCTCTTCCGGTATATCTCTTTGCAATACTTACCACAAGTCGAAGGTTGGCCTCTATAAGTCTCTCCTTTGCCGCCTGATCTCCCTCTGATTTTCTCTTTGCAAGACGAAGCTCCTCCTCTGCTGAAAGAAGCGGTACTGTTCCTATTTCTTTTAAATACATTCTTACAGGATCCTCTGTACCAATACCCTCAAGTAAATCAACTGCATCTAAATCAATATTTTCCTCTTCCTCAAAGTCCTCATCAGTTGGCTCCAACAACAAATCGTCATCATTAAAATTATCATCTGTTATTGTCAGCACATCTATCTTCTTATCTTCAAGATACTGATAAACCAGTTCCATCTGTTCAACAGACAGCTCTGTGCCTTTAAAAAAGTTATTAATTTCGGTAACCTCAAGGACACCCTTTTTGCTATTACCTAATTCTACCAGCTTTTCGAGATTTTCTAAAAATTCTTTCTCGTTCATTGTAAACTTCTCCTCTTTCCCACAATTTTGGTGTAATATATGGTACTAAAGCCAATTCACTTTTCTGATTTTTATTTTTATATGATATAACCGTATCGACGTGTTCAGAGTGAAATTGTGCTATTGTATATTATTTATATATGCTGACT
>CAMENQ010000317.1 GCA_945928585.1 uncultured Roseburia sp.
AAAAGTTATAGTAGCAGATGAAACAGGATTACACCTTAGACCGGCAGGTATTTTATGTAAGCTTGCCTGCAAGTATAAGTGCAAGATTGAATTTACAACGGATAAGGGCAAATTTAATGCAAAAAGCATACTTAATGTGTTAGGAGCATGCGTACAGAAAAATGATGAGATAGAGCTTATATGTGACGGTGAAGATGAGGAACAGGCACTTAATGACCTTGTAAAGGCAATTGAAAGCGGTCTGGGAGATGATTTCAAAATGAATGAATAATGCAGGAAGGATAGGAAATTTATATGGGCAGATATTTTGGAACTGACGGCTTTCGCGGTGAAGCAAATAAGGAGCTTACCGTTGAGCATGCATTTAAGGTCGGAAGATATTTAGGCTGGTATTTCGGACAGCATAAAAAGGCAAAGATAGTTATAGGAAAGGACACAAGACGTTCAAGCTATATGTTTGAATATGCACTTGTGGCAGGCATAACGGCATCCGGTGCAGATGCATACCTTCTTCACGTTACCACTACACCGAGTGTAGCGTATGTTGTCAGAACAGAGGAGTTTGACTGCGGAATTATGATATCAGCAAGCCACAATCCATTTTATGATAACGGAATAAAGCTTATAAATGCAGCCGGAATGAAAATGGAAGCTGTTGTAGAGGAGAAAATAGAAGATTATATAGATGGCAAAATAGGTGAAATACCTTTGGCAGTCAGGGAAAATATAGGACGCACTGTAGATTTTTCAGCAGGAAGAAACAGATATATAGGATATCTTATATCCTTAGCCACACGTTCCTTTAAGGATAAAACCATAGCACTTGACTGTTCAAACGGAAGTGCTTCGGCAGTTGCAAAAAGTGTTTTTGACGCACTGGGAGCAAAGACAATAGTTATAAACAATGAGCCTGACGGAACAAATATAAATACTAACTGTGGCTCTACACATATAAATGTTTTATCTGATTTTGTAAAGAAAAACCATGTGGATGCAGGATTTGCATATGATGGTGATGCAGACAGATGTATTGCAGTAGACAGCGATGGAAATATTGTTGACGGAGATGCCATTATGTATGTATGCGGTCTTCATATGAAGGAGCAGGGACAGCTTGCAAATGATACGGTCGTAACGACGGTTATGTCAAATCTGGGACTATACAGGGCATTTGAAGAGCAAGGCATAAAGACTGAAAAAACAGCAGTCGGTGATAAGTATGTATGCGAAAATATGATGAGAAACGGGCACTGTCTTGGTGGCGAGCAGTCAGGTCATATTATATTCAGCAAGCATGCTACCACAGGAGATGGTATACTTACATCCATTAAGGTTATGGAGGCTGTTGTGGAAAAAAAGAGTACCCTTAAGGAACTGACAAAGGGGCTTAAAATATATCCACAGATACTTATAAATGTTAAGGTGGCAGATAAAAAGACAGCTATGGAGGATTTGCAGGTACAGGAAGCTGAAAAGAAGGTAAGCGAAACTTTAGGAGAAAACGGAAGAATTTTGCTTAGACCAAGCGGAACTGAAAATCTTGTGAGAGTTATGGTTGAGGCTGAAACTGATGAGATTTGCAGAGAACAGGCAGAAAAGGTAGCAGATATCCTTAAATCAAAGTATGGTGTATAGTTTTTTGCCTTATTACACCAGCCACAATCTCTTTATGCATAGAAAAAATGTTCGTAGAAATGAGGATTAGAATGAACAAACTTGCAGCTGTTATATTGGCATATAAGCCGGATGAAAAATTAAAAACAATAATTATGCGTCTTAAGGCACAAAATATAAAGCCTGATGAAATCTTTATCATGCATACGGTTGAAACAGATGAGGATGATTTGGAACTGTCATGGATAGAAGATATAGATAATGTTACTGTAGAAAAGGTAAAAAAAGAAGAATTTGACCATGGCGGTACAAGAGATAGGGCTATGCAGTTATGCAGTGATTTTGAATATGTGCTATTTATGACACAGGATGCCATACCTAAAAATAAGAAACTTACGGAAAGTCTTTTGGAAGCCATTATGGCAGATAAACAGACAAATGCGGTTGCCTATGCCAGACAGGAGCCTGATAAGGGCTGCAATATAATTGAGAGATATACAAGAACATTTAATTATCCAGATGAACCGCATTCAGGACTGGAGATGGCAGCAGAGACAAATAACAGTATAAAAGCTATTTTCTGCTCTGATGTATGTGCAATGTATAACAGAGCATTATATGATGAGATAGGTGGTTTTCCCGGCAGGGCAATATTTAATGAGGATATGGTCTTTGCAGGAAAAGCACTTAAGGCAGATAAGGACGTTATTTATGAGCCAAAGGCCGTAGTTATACATTCCCACAATTATTCAGGATTAGAATACTTTAAGCGTTATTTTGATTTGGGCGTATCACATGCAGAATTTAGCTATATTTTAAAAGACTTTCATTCAAATGACGAGGGAATAAAACTTATAAAGGAAACAGCAAAGTTTCTTATAAGAAGAAAAGAATACTTTATGCTGATACCTCTTATTTATCACAGCGGATGTAAGTTTATTGGAATGAAGCTTGGAAAGCTTTATAAAAAACTTCCAAAACAGATGATAGATATATGTACTATGAATAAGGGATATTGGATTAAGAATAAATAAAAAATGAATTTAGACAGAAATCAGAGAGGTTTAATTAGAAATGTTGAATTATAAGCGTTACAAGAGAGTACCGGTAGTAAGTCTTCCGGACAGAGAATGGCCAAACAGGGAGATTAGCAAGGCACCCATATGGTGCAGTGTCGATTTGCGAGATGGAAATCAGGCATTAATAGAGCCAATGGTAGTAGAAGAAAAAATAGAGTTTTTTAATATGCTGGTTAAGTTAGGCTTTAAGGAAATTGAAGTAGGTTTTCCGTCTGCCTCACAGATAGAGTATGACTTTTTAAGACAGCTTGTAGACAGAAATCTTATACCGGAAGATGTAACGATTCAGGTACTTGTACAGTGCAGAGAACACCTTATAGAGAGAAC
>CAMENQ010000318.1 GCA_945928585.1 uncultured Roseburia sp.
ATATTTTTCACCCCTATCATTTTTATTCCACGAGCAAGATCAATAAGATTTTCAAGATGTTCCTTTTTAAGCATAAGCAGTGTAATCTGTTGTTCAAGTGCTTTGCTCCTATCAAATGAAGGACTCTCGATTATTTCCTTAATTTCTTTCAAAGAAAATTCCAATTCACGAAACAGTAAAATCTGTTGTAGTTTCTCCAGAGCTGTATCGTCATACAATCTGTAACCAGCCTGCGTATATCCAGTAGGACTTAGCAAACCAATTTTGTCATAATATTGCAGGGTGCGTATACTCACACCTGTCAATTTACTAACTTCATTTACTGTCATCATGTTACTTCTTCCTTTCTTTATTACTTTCTTCGTGGTAATTAAATAATAAACTATTACGTGGCGTAAGAGTCAATAGATTATTTCAATTTTTTCAGCAATTTTTTTAAAGTTTTATATTCAGTCAAATGCTATACTTTTAATTGAAATAAAAAAAGAAAAGAGGTATTATTATATGAAAGTAAACGCAGCATTTATATTTGTAGCACCTGAGGTTGATTATAAAACAGCAAGAGCAGTCATTGACACACCAGTTGTAAATCTCACAGTCGTTGGTGTCAAAAACTATACAGAAGGTGTAGAGGTTGCAAAGGAACTTGCCGACAGTGGCGTTAAAGCTCTTGAATTGTGTGCAGGCTTTGGCAATGAGGGAATAGCAATGGTCACAAAGGCTGTTAAAGGAAAGGCAAGCGTAGGCGCAGTTAAATTTGATTTTCATCCGGGATTCGACTTTAAAAGTGGAGACGACTTGTTCAACAACTAATTTTTAGGAAGGCTCTGTGGTACTGATTATGAATACTCAGAAGGAAAAGAATGAAATAAGCTTTTATAAACAGAAAACGCTTGAAATTATAGAAGGTCGTGGTTTAATCGACCTCCCTTATCATACTCATAACAGTTATGTGATAGGTATCATAACAAGTGGAAAACTGAAGCTTTGCGTCAAAGAACAGGAATACCATGTTGGAAATGATGCTGTTTTTATTGACCCTTCAAATGTGGGCATATCCATGCGTCATGAAACCTGCTTTTCTTACAGAGTATTCTGTTTCAGCCATGAAGCCGCAGATTACTTTAACAGCATGCAGCCAAAAGAGCTTGTTATAAATGACATTGGTGTCACAATAAACGGGTTATATGAAAAATATGAAAAAGACGGTGACCAGAAATATTTCATGGAATCTATTGCCAAAGTTCTTAACTTTACACCAAAAACAGATATTGAACAGGACTCTTTAAAAGAATCCAATCCAAAACACCAGCTTGTAAAACAGGCTGTAGATTTCATGGAAGAACATGTAGATGACAAATGCAGTATTGAAGAAGTAGCCGACAGTCTCTTTGTTTCAAAATACTATTTCTCACGAATTTTCAAGGATGAAATGGATATAACACCAAAACAGTACATGATACAGACAAAGCTTCGCCGTGCAAAGGAGCTTATCCTGGAAGAGAACAGCTCCACTAAAGTTGCAGTGGATATGGAATATTCCGCCCAAAGCCATTTATGCAGCATTTTTAAGAAATATATGGGCGTATCTATCGGTGATTACAAAAAACATTTGACGATACATGAAGAATAACCATGCAAATAAATACGGATTTGCATCTACGTGATTTACCACAATACCGAAAAAGTGATACTCAGCAGACGTCTGCAAATTCTGCTATTGCTGATTTTACTATTCGCATTCCAATTTTGAGTAGTTTGTTTTCTTTGTTTAACGTTTTCATTTTAATAACCAGAATATTAAAAATGTGGGAAGACGAACTTCCCACATTTCAGTAACTTATTGTTCATTGATTTACAAATTAATTAAATGGAAATCTCACTAAAAAATATAATATTGTAATTATATAGCAGTGTCAACCAAATAAATTACATTTTTCCAATATCTTTAAATAACCATTCCATTTTAGTTGTTATTCATCAACTTTTCTAACAGCTCATCGGCGCTGTCCGCCATTATTCCATTTTTTTCTTTACAGCCTTTATAATTTGCATGATATGTCACTCTTCCATCATCCCAGAGTTTTACACCAAAGCGAAGCCATTCAAAATTTCCTTCATATTCTTTTTCCGCTCGCTTCATTTCATTAACAGCATTGTCAATTTTCCCCATAATGCTGTCATATTTCTCTTTATCCTTTTTATTATCTGATTTTTTGTTATTTTCAAGACATTTGAGCATATCAGTTGTCAAAAGTACATTAAATTTGGAATTATAACGCCAAAGACTGCTCCGGTAACTATCTGAATTCTTGCCATAATAATTAAAACTTGTATCATGTGTCGCATCTGAGTATATTTGTTCCAGATTGTTTACCATGCTAAAACTTCCAGTTACAGGGTTTTTGAACCTTCCAGTAGACATACATCTTCGTTCTCGCCATTCAGAAATTACATCAGATGCCTTGCAAGCAGCTTTTGCAATCTCAAGGAATTCTTCACTTTGTTCACTACAGCCTTCGTAAGCATGCCTTAAATCACAATAAGCATTATGCAACTCCATATATTTATCATATGTTTCTGGTTCATCTAACCGAAGTGACTCCAATATATCATAATTTCCATAGAAATCTTTACGTGAATCCCTCTTATAATTGACTGTGTCATTTTCCCATAATTCTCTGGCACTTGTGACACCTCTCTTTTTGACATTTACTGAATTGTTCTCATATTTTAATTGGCTTTCTCTTGAAATATTAACTGCAACTGCATCATCAGTATTACTTTTTTCTTTTTCTCCTATTGCTACCTCTGCCTGTGAAAATAACTTATTACTATTCAATACATTTGTTTTTAAATTTTCATTCTTAAGCAAATTGACATTAATACTATTTGACATTTTTAGTATTCCTCCTTTCCACATTTAATAATAAAAAATTTTAATTAATACATATCACTTAATTTTAGCAGATAAAAATAATCTGTATCTGTTGCATTTTT
>CAMENQ010000319.1 GCA_945928585.1 uncultured Roseburia sp.
TTAGAATATTTATCTTCTTTAATATTTTAACCATCTGTCAAAACCAGGCCTTTCTATTTTTAACTCAACAAATTACTTGTTTGCAAGCTCCAGTCCTGCCTTTTTATTAAAGGCATGTTTTTCAGGTTCTTCGTACGCATCCCAGAAGCTTGCACCAAGATTTATCTTTTCCTCTACAAAATCCATGCTGTTCATCGCTGTGGTAAGAATTGAGACCGCACGTTTTACCTTAAGTCCTTCAAACATATTCATTACCTCGATTGGAAAACGTCCTCTTAAAACCACGCAGTCAGGACACAGCTTTACATAATCTATCATATCCCTTGGATGCGGTTTTATCAATACCCGGTATCCTTTACAGTATTTTTCTATAACATCCAGACATACTCTCTTGCGGGCTTCTTCATCCACAGGATGAGGTTCTGTCAGGAACATGGCAAACTCTTCACCTTCAAACCTTGGCTGCATCTGCTTTAAAAGTGCATCTGCATCTTCAATAAATGCCTGTACCATGAGACGCTTCTGCTGGCTTGTAAGTTCCTTTTCAAGGGGCTTTCTTGGTACCTCCACAAAACGTGGACAGTCTGTCGGCACCACCGAGCGGTCATTTATCTCCATATCAATACAGTATTTTCCCCAGCCATTCATAATAAAAATAAGATTATGTCTTGAGAACCACGCCTTTAATTTAAAATGACCATGATTTGCGACATAAGCATCATCAAGGTTCTTAAGACAGTCAAGCCCGTCCTCCACTGCATGATAATGTATATGCTTATAGTTAAGATAATATCCTATCGGGTCACTGTCACAGAATACATATATATCCTCATATTCTTTAAAATCAATCTTAATATATGGTTCCTCACATTTTGGCAAAAGCTTTGTAAAAATAATGCGGTTGACCATATGTTTGATTATATTGCTGTAATTTTTTCTGTATTTTGCAAGCTTTGGAAAAAATTCCTCACGTTTCTCGTCAAGGGCAATAACCTCATTAAATATTCCTGTTTTTGCAAGACGGGCACCAAGATTTTCAAAATCTGTTGACAACGAGCTGAGCGCAATATCAGCCTTTTTATACTCACCGTCACTACTCTCTCTTGCAATCTTCATTTCTTTTAAAATTGATACATATACATGATAAAATGTGTGGCACACATATATCCTGCTTTTGCTTTTCTGTTTCATATCAAATTATGCCTCTCATTGCTTCTATCGTTCAGATGATTGTTCTCTTCGAACATAAGCATATCCGTCCTTAGGTTTAATAACAGGTGCTATACTTAATGGACCGCTTTCACATGGAACTGCTTTTCCATCTAACAGTCCTTCACAAAAGTTGTAGAGTCTTTCTGCAGCCTCTTTGGGATTCCACTCATCATGAATGGTCTTATACGCATTCTCACCAAGCTTTCTTCTCAGTTTTTCATCCCTGGCAAGTGCCACAACCATATCTCTGAATTCCTTAAAGTCACCGTTTTTATATACCATTCCGTTCTCACCATGCTTTATAAGAAACGGAACAGCACCTATACCATGTCCGGCAACGACTGCACATCCACTGTTCATTGATTCATTAAGTACTGCACCCCAGCCCTCTAAATAATTGCTGGTAAACAGGAATATATCAGCTTCCTCCATAAATCTTCTGACAGCCTTAGGCTCCCTGAATCCATGAAAAGTCACCTCATTATCAAGGCCATACTTTGCAGTCATATCCTTTAGCTTTTTGTCAAGTTCTCCTCCCCCCACCATATCAAGGTGAAAAGATATATTTTCTTTTTTTAAATAACGTGCGATATTTATTGCGTATTCAGGATGTTTTAACTTTAAAAATCTGCCTGCCCACAATATTCTTACCTGCCTGTTTCCCTTTGAATCCACGTGCAGCTTTCTGAAAAATAAAGTGTTAAGATCATATTCATTTACTGCCGGAAAATACCCCCATTTGAACTTTTTATCAGGATATGCCTTTACAATCTCAAAGTCTGATGCGACATAAGCTCCATGGCAGAGAAGATATACCTGCTTATCCCTATACTGTGTATGGTCTTCATATTTCTTTTTTCTTCCCCTTGGGGAGATGGATTTCCACTGTCCCTCACGGTAAAGACGCTCGCTTGCACGTATGACGATCTTCCCTGCATTAAGTCTTGGTTTTATATAGCTTTCATCCTCAACACCACCAAATACAACAACGTCACTATCCATAATAAGGTCTGCACATACCTGCGGCTCCTCATAATACAGCTTAAGATAAGGAATGGACTTTACTTCGTTTGCCCATCCCATTTTAACCCTGTCTTCCTCCATTGGCTGCGTCTGTATAAAAGCAAAATCACTTCCCATACGCAAATACAGCTGCGATGACATTGGAATTTGATGATGATTGATATAATTAGATACTATCGTTAATTTCATTATATATCTCCAGTAGTCTGCGATAATTCTTATCCGGGTCATGCGTCTTCAAAGCATGTGTCCTTGCGTTTGATGACATTGACATAGCCAGCTTGTCATCCTCAAATATTCTTAAAACAGCTTCTTTCATCTTTGCAGGCTTGTCAGGCGGATAGAGTATTCCATCTTTTCCATCTGTCAAAAGATTATGGACGCCGCCAACATCAGCACTCACGACCGGTACGCCAAGAAGCATTGCCTCACCAACGGAATTAGGTGAATTCTCAATAGCTGACGGGCATAAAAAAACATGTGTTTTTAAATATCTTGCGCACATCTTATCAGAATCAAGTCTTCCTACGAACTTAACATTGTTCTGAATCTTATTTTTCTTTATCTGACTTAAAAGATACTTGCCATAACCGGATATTTTTATTTTATCTTTTATTGAATCATTTGCCGTTATGACATCTCCTGCCACGTAGAGCACCGTTTCAGGATATTTTTCAACAATATCGGGCAAAATATCAAGCACGTAATGAAGTCCCTTTATAGGATAATTGCCCTGACTCATAAAAA
>CAMENQ010000320.1 GCA_945928585.1 uncultured Roseburia sp.
GGACTTTTAGGTATTATCGTAACTGTCCTTTTGTGCATACCTATAAATGCAGTTATACACAGCCTTACAGGTATAAATTCCCTTAGTGCATATCTGCCTGTACCGGCAGGAATCATACTGGTGCTTATAAGTGTACTGCTTACACTTATTTCAGGTATTATTCCGTCAAAGAGTGCAGCTAAGAAAGATCCGGTGGTGGCACTTAGAAGTGAATAAATGGTAATGAATTGATTGCCGGATCGGACCGGCTTATTTGGCAGCGGAAGCGGTTGAGCAACTGTATACTATGTGCGTAAGCTTCGGAGGCAGTAAGAAATTTTATTAATATGCCGCGGCTATCTTCTAAGCGGCGGCCGTAACTTGGAAGTGTCTGAATTCTCAGACACTTCCTCAGACAGACGGCCTCTGCTAAGAAGATAACCGCAGCATATTAATAAATTTCTAACAGCCTCCTCAATGCTTACGCACATAATATACAGCTGCTCAACCGCTTCCGCTGCCAAATAAGCCGGTCCGCAAGCTGCAGGTATGGCAGGGATGAACTGTTACGAAAAGATGTAATTAAAAAAATAAAAAATTGACAAAATAATATATTAAGGTTAAAATAATAATAGTTATCAATTTGTGCGTAAAATCAAGTCAGAAATAAAATAATTGTAAATACCGACATACGCGATTGCGTTTGTCACCGGCTAAGGAAAGGAGAGTGATCCTGTGAAAACCTTAAAATACAGCAGACACAGGGAAGCTATACTTAAATTTCTATCAAACAGGTATGACCATCCGACAGCAGAGGTTATATACCAGAACCTGAAAGATGATTTTCCTAAAATAAGTCTTGGTACCGTTTACAGAAATCTTACATTGTTGTCGGATATGGGCGAAATACAGCGTATCCAATGCGGAGACTCTTCTGAACATTTTGATGGCGTTACGACTGAACATCCGCATTTTGTCTGCAGAAAGTGCTTTTCTGTGACAGATTTACAGATGGATGATTTAAGCTTTTTAAATACACTGGCAGAAAGAAATATAAACGGACAGGTGGAGAAACATCAGCTTATTTTTTATGGAAAATGTAATAAATGCTTAGCAGAAGATGAAAATATAGAAATATAAACAATTTATAAAAAATAGGAATGATTATTATTTTTGTTTGACAAGGTGCAAAAAACGTGATATAGTTTATATATCCTAAATGATAAAAAATATCATAACCATAATTTCAATAATGAAATTGAACTGATAAAAAAATATCATTTGGAAATTATATATTAAGAAACCAATGATGATAAAAATCATCAAAAATAAAATATCATATAAGAAAAGGAGAAAAAATTATGGCAAAATATGTTTGTAAGGTATGTGGATACGTATATGAGGGAGATTCAGCTCCTGAAAGCTGTCCTGTATGTAAGGCACCATCAGATAAGTTCGAGCTTATGGGCGACGCAAAGACATGGGCTGCAGAGCATGTTGTTGGGGTAGCTAAGGGCGTAAGCGAAGATATCGTAGCAGACCTTAGAGCAAACTTTGAAGGCGAGTGTTCAGAGGTTGGTATGTACCTTGCTATGGCAAGAGTAGCTCACAGAGAAGGATATCCTGAAATAGGTATGTACTATGAGAAGGCAGCTTATGAAGAAGCAGAGCATGCAGCTAAGTTTGCAGAGTTACTTGGTGAGGTAGTTACAGATTCTACAAAGAAGAATCTTGAGATGAGAGTAGACGCTGAAAACGGTGCTACAGCAGGAAAGACAGACCTTGCAAGACGTGCTAAGGAGCAGGGACTTGATGCAATCCATGATACCGTTCATGAGATGGCACGCGATGAGGCTAGACACGGCAAAGCATTTGAAGGACTTCTTAAGAGATATTTCAACTAAGAGCAAAGCTAGTAAAATAAGGAATTACAAGGGATTTGGTAACTTTATTAAATGGTCACCAAATCCCTCTTTTTATAATAGGAAATTACTAAAGCAACAGCGTGGAATTAAGAAACCAAAAATTCGCGAATGCGAATTTATAAGTCTCGCTGTCTGGCGAGACTTTTTTACAAGTTGCATTTTCTTTAGCTTTCCAATCACCAGCATTATGTTCTGTTTTAGAAATTATATCTTAATTAATACTGTTCTCTCATTAAAGTGATAGTGCCCAATTCGCCACCTCTGGAGTAAGTTGCTAATAAGGTCGTATTATCAGCTACATTAAGTTTTAAAGCACCATTTAAGTTGCTTATAGTGTTATTATCGTTTTTAAGCATTTCTACTTTGTCAAGAGTTACTCCGTTAATAGACACTTTTGACAGGTCGATTTGATTTGAATACAAAATCATAGTTACTAATTCTTCACCACTGCCATCCTCTTTTAATGAACTTATAGCTATGTTAACATTTCCGTCAGGTGTTTTGAAACTATTTATAACATAATCGCTTCCAATGCTATATACAATTTCCCAGTTATTTTCTTCAATTAACGCAATCAGTTCATCTCTTGTTGATTTCATTGGAACATCAACACCACTGATGTTAATAACGACATCTTCTTCACTTGCAAACAGAAGTCCGTCAGGTCCTAAAAAGGGGCTTACTTCCTGTGAACCTTCTTCCGGTAAATCTTTTTCCTGAGAATCTTCTTCCTTTGAAACATCTGCATTGTTCTTTGTAGCCTCAGTGTTTACATTGTTAGCAGCATCTTCCTGCGTCTTTGAAACTTCTGCAAAGCTTTCTGTCTTTGGCTCTTCGTTATTTCCACAGCCTGCGAAAAAGGTCATGGTCATTGTGGCTAATAATACTAATGTTGTTACTTTCATAATGTTTTTTCTCATCTTTTTGTCCTCTTTCTATAATTTATTATTTTAGAATAAATCTTTTAAACCTTTGCAAACATACGTCTTTAACTTTGACCGGCGTTTGGTTTTGGAGGATTCTTAGGTATTTCCTCTATTATCATTAAGGTGATTTATTCGTTA
>CAMENQ010000321.1 GCA_945928585.1 uncultured Roseburia sp.
TTTTTCTCCTTTACCATAACTTTTTTGATTTTTAGTTTCTATTAGTATTATTTCTTTTTTCTACGCCATCACCTTCCTTCATTATTTTTAGCTAAAAATATCTGATAATTTAAGGATAACTCACTCTTCCTATAATTTCCATTTATTTTACATAAACGACATATTTTTTACATAAACGACACATTTTTATATATAAACCTGTTTAGACACCTATACAATTGTTTTATTCATAAATTTAACAATAGACTTTATCTTGAAATTTTTATTGAAAATGAATATATCAGCGGCAGAACATATATCTGTTTCAAAATAATAGTCTGATAACATATTTTGTTCCTTGCATTTTGCGCCTCCTTATTGTATTATATACCTATATGATATTGGTTACTTGTCAAATATGGAGAGTAAAATGGCTGACACATACGAAACCTTTAACGAGGTTCTTGTAAAACTTTATAATGACATTATGGCTATCGAGGAGAAGGCTGTTATCACAGAGGAATTTATGGATATTTCCAACAATGATATGCATATTATCGAGGCTATCGGAATGGATACTCCAAAAAATATGTCTACCATAGCTGCCAGCCTTTCCGTTACGGTAGGAACACTCACTATCGCCATTAATAACCTTGTAAAAAAAGGCTATGTGCTTCGAAACAGAAGTCAAAAAGACCGGCGTGTAGTCTTTATATCGTTATCCGAAAAGGGAATTAAGGCCTATAAACACCATGCTGCCTTTCATGAAGAAATGATTCGTGCCACTATTAAAGATTTTTCGGACGAAGAGGTTGAGCTTGTAGTTAAGGCTTTATCAAATCTTGCAACATTTTTTAAAAGTAAAATTTAAGGAGGATATATAATATGGATAATTTGTTTGATACAGGAGAAATGGAGGCTCTCCTCAGTCAGTTAAATGCCGCCAAGCTTGAAAAAGCAAATGATGAGGTTTCATCAGACTTTATGACAAAAGAGATGGAGGCATCTCAAAGACGCTACGAAGAAATTATTAAAAAGCACGAGAAGGATAATGATTAAAGAGATACGCGGCAGCGGCGCTTACAAATTCCCATTCGCGAATTTCTTTTCGCCATATTTTATGCCGGAGCTTTAAGATTTTCCTATTAAATAAAAAAGTCTCGCCAGGCAGCGAGACTTATAAATTCGCATTCGCGAATTTTTGGTTTCTTAATTCCACGCTGTTGCTTTAGCAATTTCCTATTATATAAAAATAAGCGGCTGTTTTCCGGATTTTTTTCTATGAAACAGCCGCTTTATTTAAATCATGCTTTAATATAATATTATTTATTTTTATTACTTCTCATAAAGAGGATACTTGTCACAAATCTTAGTAACCTCTGCTCTTATATAATCTGCCTTAGCTTCAAAGTCTGTAGCTGCAAGCCATACAAGCTCTGCTATTTTCTCCATGTCACTCTCCACAAGTCCTCTTGATGTAACAGCCGGAGTACCTATTCTTACACCTGATGTTACGAACGGGCTTCTTGGATCGTTTGGAACTGTGTTTTTATTTAAGGTAATGTATACTTCATCACATCTGTTCTGAAGCTCCTTACCGCTTATTTCCATTCCTCTAAGGTCTACAAGCATAAGATGGTTGTCCGTTCCGCCTGTAAGTATCTTAAAGCCCTGCTTCTGAAGTGCTGCGCAGAGAGCCTGTGCATTTTTTACTATCTGTGTCTGATATTCTTTAAATTCCGGCTTAAGTGCCTCACCAAAACAGACAGCCTTTGATGCTATAACGTGCATAAGCGGACCGCCCTGTATACCAGGGAATATAGCCTTATTAAAGTTAAACTTCTCAGCGGCTTCTTTATTTGCAAGGATAAGACCGCCTCTTGGGCCTCTTAAGGTCTTATGTGTAGTAGTTGTAACTACATCTGCATATGGGATTGGGCTTGGATGAAGTCCTGCTGCCACAAGACCTGCAATATGTGCCATATCTACCATAAGATATGCGCCCACCTTATCTGCCACCTCTCTAAAGCGCTTAAAATCAATAGTTCTTGCATATGCACTTGCACCTGCCACAATAAGCTTAGGTTTGCACTCTGTAGCAATTCTCTCAAGCTCATCATAATCTATAAAACCTTCATCATTTACACCATAAGGTACTATATGGAAATATTTTCCTGACATATTTACAGGGCTTCCGTGTGTAAGATGTCCACCATGGTCAAGATTCATTCCCATAACAGTGTCGCCCGGTGTAAGCATTGCAAAAAATACTGCCATGTTTGCCTGTGCTCCTGAATGTGGCTGTACGTTTGCATAGTCACAGCCAAACAGCTTTTTTGCTCTCTCAATAGCTATATTTTCAACTATGTCCACATCTTCACAGCCGCCATAATATCTCTTACCCGGATAACCTTCTGCATACTTATTTGTAAGAACTGTACCCATGGCAGCCATAACAGCCTCAGATACTATATTTTCCGATGCAATAAGCTCTAAGTTTCTTCTTTGTCTCTTTGCCTCAAGCTCAACTGCATTTCCTACTTCTGCATCACTCTGCTTTAAAAATTCTATAACGTCGTTTACCATCTTCCTGTCCTTTCTACATTTAATATTTAATGGTATAATACACTATTTCCGCCTGCCGTGTCAACAAGCCATTCACATATTGTTGTATAATTATTCACAATTTTTCCAAATCATTTTCACAAAGTAAACATAATTATACATTATTATATAACCATCGAAAGGAACAAACCTTTTGAAAAGATTTTTTTCATATTCATAACTCCCCCTTTTATTAAAGCGCCGCACGGCAGCGGCGCTTACAAATTCGCATTCGCGAATTTTTTTTCGCATATTTTTATGTTGTTGCTTTAGGAATTTCCTGTTATATAAAGGTTCTGTCGCACTAAGAAAATTTTATACAGTACAGGGTGCCCTATGAATATATAATAATTCTAACGCTGGAGAAGCTGTTAGTAATTTA
>CAMENQ010000322.1 GCA_945928585.1 uncultured Roseburia sp.
ATCATAAAGCATCCTATGATTATCTTCTTCATATCTGCTGTTTTACCTTTCTAGTTCTTAAAACTATGTATAGGTGCCGGTATTCTTCCGCCTCTGTTTACAAAGGCTTCACAGCTGTATTTATTTACAGGCATTACAGGTGCATATCCTAAAAGTCCGCCAAACTCAACAGTATCGCCTACTCCCTTTCCTATAACAGGAATAACCCTGACTGCCGTAGTCTTCTGGTTTATCATACCTATGGCTGATTCATCGGCTATAATGCCGGATATGGTAGATGCTGTCGTATCACCCGGAATGGCAATCATATCAAGACCAACTGAGCATACACATGTCATAGCCTCAAGCTTTTCAAGGGTAAGAGCGCCGCTTTCTACTGCATTTATCATACCCTGATCCTCACTTACAGGTATAAATGCACCACTGAGTCCTCCTACATAAGACGAAGCCATTACACCGCCCTTCTTTACCTGATCATTTAAAAGTGCCAGTGCTGCTGTAGTTCCCGGTGCTCCGACTGACTCAAGACCTATCTCCTCCAATATATCTGCAACACTGTCTCCTACAGCCGGTGTCGGAGCAAGAGATAAATCTATGATACCAAACGGAACTCCAAGTCTTTTTGATGCCTCCTGTGCTACTAACTGTCCTACTCTTGTAACCTTAAATGCTGTTTTCTTAATAGTCTCACAAAGCACCTCAAAATTTGCTCCACGAACTGATTCCAAAGCAGTCTTTACAACACCCGGACCGCTTACACCTACATTTATGATGGCATCTGCCTCTGTTACTCCGTGAAATGCTCCTGCCATAAAAGGATTATCATCAGGTGCATTACAGAATACTACAAGCTTTGCACAGCCTATAGAGTCATTTTCCTTTGTAAGCTCAGCTGTTTTAAGTACTATTTCTCCCATAAGCTTTACGGCATCCATATTTATGCCTGTCTTTGTAGAGCCTACATTTACTGAACTGCACACTCTTTCCGTAACTGAAAGTGCTTCCGGTATAGAACGGATGAGAAGCTCCTCTGCCGGTGTCATGCCCTTTGATACAAGTGCTGAGTATCCTCCGATAAAGTTTACGCCAAGCTCATGCGCTGCCTTGTCCAACGTCTTTGCTATGGTAACAAAGTCAGATGATGTCTTACATGCTGCTCCTCCTACAAGTGCAATAGGCGTAACTGATATTCTCTTATTTACAATAGGAATACCTATTTCCCTTTCTATCTCCTGACCTGTTGCTACGAGATTTTTTGCCTTTGACATTATCTTATTGTATATTTTTTCATTTACCCTGTTAAGGTCACTGTCTATACAGTCCAAAAGACTTATTCCCATTGTAATGGTACGAACATCAAGATTTTCCTGCTCTACCATTTTGTTGGTCTCGTTTACTTCAAATATGTTAATCATATAATTCTCCATTCCTGTTACGCTTTAATATATTATCATAAAAACTTTTCTTATACTCTGTGCATTATGTTAAAAATATCCTCAGACTGCATTTTTATCTGCACTCCTATTTCACCGCCGAGATTTTCTAGGTCATCTGCCAACTCTCCAAATTTCTTTGATGAACCATTTGCGTCTACAATCATCATCATATTGAAATAATCCTGAACTATGGTCTGTGAAATATCAAGAATATTGACATTATTCTCTGCCAGATATGTACATACCTTTGCAATAATACCTACCGTATCTTTTCCTACTACTGTAATTACTGTTTTCTTCATAATCGTAAAGTCCAACCTTTCTCTTTTTAACCTTCCTAAGCTTTTTCTCAGGATATGGTAATTTTTCTAATATATTACTATATCAAAACATCCACTAAATTTCAACCCATTCTGACGGTAAATCTCTCTTTGCAACAGCTATGTCAAAATCATCAGCTTTATATCTGCTGTCACTTAGGTTTATCTCCATCCGCACACTTTCATATGCCAGTTCTTCATAATTATTTTCCTTGCTTAAGTGCCCAAGAAATACCTTTTTCAAATTTTCATTTAAAATAATATCTAACAGCCTTCCCGCCATTTCATTGCACAGATGTCCTCTGTTTCCCAGTATTCTCTGTTTAAGATAATATGGATATGTACCTGTCTGTAGCATTCTTATATCATGATTTGCTTCAAGCACCAATCCATTCAGACCTGTCAGATTTTCTACTATATAATCATCATATGTTCCCATATCCGTAGCTACAGCCACCTTTGATTTCTCATCTTCCACCCTGTAGCCTACAGGATTTACTGCATCATGTGATATGGAAAAAGGTCTGACTGTCAAATTTTCCACTGTAACACACTTATCCGGCTCTATCTCCACAAATAAATCCTCATCTATTTTTCCAAGGTTTGTGTATGATTTTATGGCAGCTATAGTTTCCCATGTACCATATATAGGAATATTATACTTTCTTGAAAGAACACCCAGACCACTTATATGGTCTGAATGTTCGTGGGTTATAAATATTCCGTTTAAATCAGCCGGGCTGAGCTCAATTTTTTTAAGTCCCTCCTCAACCCTCTTTTTGCTGATTCCTGTGTCTATCAGAATATGTGCATTGTCATTTCCAACGTATATACAGTTTCCGCTGCTTCCGCTGGCTATACTCATTAATCTCATGTTTCACCTCATGCCTCCCTTTATTTTATCTGTGAAAGCTTTTCTTCCATACTCTCATTAATGTATTTTTTTAAGTACGGCTTTTATAAGCTCATAGCATCTTCCTATAGATTCAATATTCATTCTTTCCTCTGTAGTATGAATATCCAATATATCCGGCCCAAAAGCAAGAATGTCTATGTCCGGTTTTTTGTCACTTATATATCCGCACTCAAGGCCTGCATGTATAACGTTTGTTTCCGGCTCCTTATTAAACAGCTCTCTGTAGGTTTCGGTTACAATATCCCTGAGCTTAGATTCTTTTTTATACTCCCATGCAGGGTAATCACCTCT
>CAMENQ010000323.1 GCA_945928585.1 uncultured Roseburia sp.
TATGAATTTTCAGTGGTACCCGGGGCATATGACCAAGGCAAAGAGAATGATGCAGGAGGATATAAAGCTTATTGATTTGGTTATAGAGCTGGTGGATGCAAGGCTTCCTTTAAGCAGCCGAAATCCGGATATAGATACGTTGGGACAGAATAAGGCAAGACTTATTTTACTTAATAAGTCTGATCTGTCAGATGCAAGGGCAAATAAGCTTTGGACAGATTATTTTAAAAGTAAGGGATTTTTCGTTCTTGAGGTTAATTCAAGAGATAATGTGGGCATAAAAAGTGTTAATGCCATTATACAGGATGCCTGTAAAGAAAAGATAGAAAGAGACAGAAAAAGAGGTATTATAAACAGACCTGTAAGAGCCATGGTAGTAGGAATACCTAATGTAGGAAAATCCACATTTATAAATACTTATGCAAAAAAAGCATGTGCAAAGACAGGAAATAAGCCGGGAGTAACAAAAGGAAAACAGTGGATAAAGCTTAGTAAGACGCTGGAGCTTCTTGATACACCCGGTATACTGTGGCCTAAGTTTGAAGACCAGAAGGTAGGTTTAAGACTGGCTTTGGCAGGCTCCATAAATGATGAAATATTAAATCTCACAGAATTGTCAATGGAGCTTATAAAGTTTCTCCACAAGGAATATCCGGATGTATTATCGGAAAGATATTCTGTAGAATACGATAAAAAAGCTGAAAATGAGCTTACAAATGACGAAATACTTAATATTTTAAATAAAATAGCTGAAAAAAGAAATTGCGTTGTAAAGGGCGGAGAATATGATATAGACAAGGCGGCAAGGATACTTTTGGATGACTTTAGAAGCGGAAAGCTTGGAAGGATAACTCTGGAGCTGCCGGAATAGGAGAGGGTATGCTTGGTAAATTACTTGACAGATACGATTTAAGCGAAAAAAAGAAAAATATTATTAAAATGTTTGTTTATATTATTGTGATAGTTTTGCTGGCACTTTTATGGAATGCTTTTCTTATGTCACCGTTAAAAATTGTGGGACATTCCATGAATCCGTCACTGTCAGAGGGAGATGTTGTATTTGTAAATAAGCTTTCCTATAAATTTGGCGATGTGGAAAGATATGATATTGTAGTGTTTCCGTATAAGTATGACAACAGCAGAAGGCTTGTAAAGAGAGTTATAGCCCTTCCAAATGAAAAGGTTGAAATAAAGGACGGCATACTTTATGTAAATGATGAGAAGCTTGAAGAATATTATGGAATTTACAAAGAAAGAAATGACGGAGAGCAGTCAACCACATATGTGAACTGGGGACCTGTTACACTTGGGGATGATGAGATATTTGTACTTGGCGATAACAGAAATCAAAGTGATGACAGTCGTTCAAGTGATGTAGGACTTGTGAAGACTGATGATATAATAGGAAAGGTATCCTTTAGGATTTGGCCTTTTAACGGTATCGGAGGTATGGAAGGACAATAAAGAAAAGTTTTATAAGGGTTTAAGGAGATGGTATAAATGAAAACGGATTTAACGTATGAGGATGACAGTAATTATACGGAGAATGATGAAAAACAATTTATGGTTACAGGTGACGATAAAGAAGAACCCATAATAGAAAATAATGATGAATTTCTGACGGAGGAAAGTGAGGTTTATGAGGAGTATCCGTATGAGAAGGCCTTAAGGGAAAAGCGGAAAAAGCGTTTTGACAGTATAATTCAATTTGGACTATGTCTTTTTGCAGCAGTTGTAATATCTTTTCTTATTGTACATTTTGTTGCACAGAGAACTACTGTTGACGGAATGTCAATGTACAGCACCTTAAATGACGGAGACAATCTTATAGTAGAAAAGCTTTCCTATAAATTTGGTGATGTGGACAGGTTTGATATTGTTGTATTTCCTCATTATGATGCAGCAAAAGGTGAGGATGTGTATTATATAAAGCGTGTTATCGGATTGCCCGGTGAAACCATACAGATAACTGACGGGAAAATATATATAAATGGGGATATCCTTGAGGAAAATTATGGTTATTACATAAATGATAACCCGATGATTGGTTATGATGCTGAGGAGGAAATATACATAGGAGAAGATGAATATTTTGTTCTTGGAGATAACAGGAATAACAGTACAGACAGCAGAAAAATAGGATGTGTAAAGCGAAAGGATATAGAAGGAAGAGCCTGTTTCAGGATTTTTCCATTTAGTGAGTTTGGAGTGATAAAATAATGACAAAAAAAGAACAAAAAGAACTTGAAAAACAGGAAAAGCAAAAAGCCAAGCTTCTTGAAGAGAGAGAAAGACTTTTTGAAATGAGTGCATATGAGAGGGAATATGGTGAGTTTCAGTATATATGCGGTATTGATGAGGTAGGCAGGGGACCTTTGGCGGGTCCGGTGGTTGCCTGTGCAGTAGTGCTACCGAAGGATGTTGAAATATTATATATAAACGATTCAAAAAAATTATCTGAAAAAAAGAGAGAAGCACTATATGATGAAATTATGGAAAAGGCAGTAGCTGTTGGCATAGGTATGGAAAGCCCTCAGGTTATTGACGAGATAAATATTTTACAGGCAACATATAAAGCTATGAGAACAGCTATAAATAATCTCAGTGTAAAACCCGATATTTTATTAAATGATGCAGTAACAATACCTGAGGTAGATATAAGGCAGGTGCCTATTATAAAGGGTGATGCAAAAAGTATATCCATAGCTGCTGCCAGTATAGTGGCAAAGGTGACAAGAGACAGGCTTATGGTGGAATATGATGCAGTTTATCCGGGCTATGGTTTTGCATCTAATAAGGGGTATGGTTCCGCGGCACATATAGAGGCGTTGAAGAAAATGGGGAAGACGCCTATACATAGGAACAGTTTTATTGGGAATTTTGTATGATGGTTAAATTAATGTGGTAAAAAGTCTTGAAGCGTTACGTTAAGCCTTGTGACAGAAGGGG
>CAMENQ010000324.1 GCA_945928585.1 uncultured Roseburia sp.
ATCTGAGGGGAGAAACCGTAGAAACAAATGATTTAAGTAAAAAAGGCTGGTGTCTTGTATGCGTGGACGGCTATTCACTTGGCTGGGGAAAGGCAGCAGGAGGACAGATAAAAAATCATTATCCGAAAGGACTCAGGAAGCTATAATACCTCTCCTGTAACAAAATAACTAAAATTAGAGAAGCTAAAATTAGAAAAAATAAAATTTCTCTTTTCAAATACAAAACAATAGTGTAAAATATGATAGTATGCGTCAGCATATGACAATAATTTATGTAAACGTATAACCGGTAAGGAGAGTGTTATGCTAGAGGGAGTTGGAAGTTTTTTCCATGATTTAATATGTGCAATCGGTGGAATATATCCCCAGAGCAACGCTGTAAAAGCAGCAATCTTTGCATTTTTGGGTATATTCACCTTTCATAAAAGTTTTTACTGGCTGTTAGGCTTCTTTTGTACAAGAAGATTTAAGCCTGCCAAAAAAAATCATAAATATGCCATACTCATACCTGCAAGAAATGAGGAAGCAGTTATAGGAAATCTTATAGACAGTATAAACAGACAGGATTACCCAAAAGAACTCATCACTATATTTGTAGTGGCAGATAACTGTACGGACAGTACTGCCATGGTGGCAAGAGAAAAGGGTGCCATATGCTATGAGCGTTTTAATGATGCAGAGAGAACAAAAGGCTTTGCATTAAAATTTCTTTTTGAAAATATTGAGAAAGATTATGGAATACAATCCTTTGAAGGTTATTTTATCTTTGACTCGGACAACCTTTTAAACAAGGATTACATAACGAGAATGAATGAAGCCTTTGACGCAGGAGAAAAAATTATTACATCCTACAGAAATACAAAGAATTTTGATGAAAACTGGGTGGCTTCCACATATGCCCTTCACTGGCTTCGTTCAATAAGACAAAACCACAGGGCACGTTCAGTGCTTCACCTAGCAACCAATATACAGGGTACAGGCTTTTTGTTTGCAAATGAGCTTGTAAAGGACGGCTGGCACTATACCTCATTAACAGAGGACAGGGCATTTACGGCAGATGCTGTGGCACATGGCTATCAGATATCTTACAATGATGCGGCAGTATTTTATGATGAGCAGCCTACAAGTATAAGGATTGCATTAAGACAGAGAACAAGATGGGCAAAGGGACATCTTCTTGCATTTGTTGAAAGTGGATGGCCTTTGTTTAAGAATATATTTGTAGGAAACTGCTTTAGGGATAAAAGCGAAAAGAGAAAGGTGACAAAGGAAAGTGTACTGGAAGGCATACGTCACAGATTTGCATCTTTTGATACATTGGCACAGCTTGTACCAAGGTCACTTATAAAAATGATTATATGGCTTATAGTGACTGTATTTATAGGCGCATGTTATAAGTATGCACATGGACTTGAATCATATGTATTTAATCCAAACGGTAACTGGCTTGTAAAGGGCTTAAATCATATTTTTGGAGATATATTTGTTACAGCATCACCTGGGGTACAGGCATTTATATACAGTATATGTCTTACCACACTTTGGAACGCATTAGGAAAAATTGCCTACGATATACAGCAGATGCTTATAGCAGTGTATGTGTTTATAGTGGAAAGAAAGCGTATTATAAAAATACATCCTTTGAAAAAATTATTATATTGTATTACATGGCCGACCTTTGATATTATAGGAAGATGGGCTATGTATGTGGCATTATTTAAAAAGGTAACATGGAAACCTATACCTCATACCAGTAAGGTGACAATAAATGATATAGAGGAAAAGTAAAGAGGTAACTGAAAGGATATACATTGATATGGATGAGAAGACAGGTAAGCTTGCGAAAGTAAAAAAGTTTATTAACAGATATATATATGTATTGATACTGGCATTTCCGTTTATAGCCATTGATATTTTTATGAGGCTTATCGGAAGTGAAATAAATTATTTTCAGTGGAAGATGGTCATTCCAAACATTTTGTTTAATGTAATTTGGATTGGACTTGTTTTGAGTATAACTTTAAATGTAAACAGAACTGTAGGAAAGATAATTTACTGGGTATTTTTTGTGGTTTACTTTATAATGTTTCTTGCAAATGGTATATATTACTATTATACAGGTTTATTTTTTAATTTTAATCTTATTACCATGGCAAGTGAAGGCGGCTCATATATATGGGATACAATAATTCATGCAAAGCCTGTTGTTTACGTTATGTGCGTGGCAGTTCTTGTTATTGCCATTGTATCCTTCAGGGTATTTCCAAAGGATAAAAGGAAGGCAAAACCAAAGAGACTTATATGCCTTATAGGATGTTTTGTTGTGCTTCACATAATAACACCGTTTCTTATGGGGTATGCAAATAAAGAACTTGAATGGGACACATGGAGAAACCCCCACAATATATATGACAGCTTTAGTGATGTAAATAAAAGTATGAAAATATGCGGTCTGTATGAATTTGTATTCAGAGATTTTTATATGACCTTTTTAAAGCCTGGAGAGGAAGAAAATCAAGAGGATTTACAGTTTTTGGAGGAGATTTACAGTAATCTCACCACATCAGAGAAAAACGAATATACAGGTATATTTGAAGGAAAAAATGTTATATTTCTTCAGCTTGAGGGGATGGACGACTGGCTTTTAAACAGTAAGGATACGCCGAATTTGTACAGCCTTATGTCAAATTCAATAGTATTTAAAAATCACTATTCATACTACAATGGCGGCGGTTCTACATTTAATTCAGAACTGGCTGTAAATACAGGATTTATAACACCTATTTCTTATACACAGAATGCCTATACCTTCAACAATAATTTGTTTGACAATTCTCTTGCAAACATTTTTAAAAATATGGGATACAGGGTAAATGCATTCCATATGAATACAAGGGAGTATTATTCAAGAGGCATAAATTACGATAATTGGGGC
>CAMENQ010000325.1 GCA_945928585.1 uncultured Roseburia sp.
CACCTATTCGTCTGGAAGAAATGTTCCATTTTTTTGACATTTCTGTTGCCGTTAGATACTCTATATTTGATATCTCCATAATATGAATATTATATTCCATTATCGGAACAATATCAACAGCATTTATCTTATTTTATCTATGTATAATTAAATCCTTTACAACTTCCCCCGCAATAATAAGCCCTGCAACAGATGGTACAAAAGCTACACTGCCGGGAATGTCTCTTCTTTCAGTACATTTATGTTGTGCACCCGGAGGGCATATACATCCTGTTTTACAGCTTATGGACATATCCTCTGCCGGACGTGTAGGCAGTTCCTCTGAATATACTACCTTAAGCTTTTTTATGCCGCGCTTTTTCAGTTCTCTTCTCATAACCTTCGCAAGGGGACACACCTTCGTCTTATAAATGTCAGCTACCTTAAACTGACTTCCGTCAAGCTTATTTCCTGCTCCCATACTGCTCATAATAGGTACGTTTTTCTCGTTGCATTTCATTACAAGCTCAATCTTTGCAGTAACTGTGTCTACTGCATCCACTACATAGTCATACTCTTCAAAAGGAAATTCATCTGCATTTTCAGGCAGAAAAAAACACTTGTGGACCCTTACATCTGCATCCGGATTTATATCAAGTATACGCTCCTTCATTACGTCTGTTTTATATTGTCCTACTGTTTTTTGCGTAGCAATAATCTGCCTGTTTAAATTTGTAAGGCATACCTTGTCATCATCTATAAGGTCAAATGCTCCTACGCCGCTTCTGACTAGTGCCTCGCACACATAACCGCCGACACCGCCTATACCAAATACCGCCACTCTTGCTTTACTTAACTTCTCCATTGATTCTTTTCCTAAAAGAAGCTCTGTTCTTGAAAATCGATTTAACATATATTCCTCCAATTATTTTTCCAGCGTTTCATTCATACTTCCTGTTCTATATCCCTTTAAATCCATGGTCACATATGTAAAACCATATGACTTAAGCTCATTTACTATTTTTGTCCTGTTTTTTTCCTCCGTAAGTTTTATAAACTCATCAGGCAATACTTCAATTCTTGCCATATTTCCATGTATTCTTACCCTAAGCTGTTTAAAACCCATATCAAGCAAAAGCTGCTCTGCCCTGTCTGCCATTTTCAGCTTTTCCTCCGTAATGGTTTCACCATATACAAATCTTGATGCAAGACAGGCAAATGATGGTTTTCCCCATACCGAAATACCCAAATGCTTTAATATGGCTCTTATATCATTCTTTGTCATTCTGCAGTCTCTTAAAGGGCTTTTTACTTTAAGCTCTTCCACAGCCTTTAAACCGGGTCTGTAATCTCCCTCATCATCGAGATTTGACCCCTCTGCTACATATTCTGCCCCATTTTCCTTTGCTAAACTTTTTATCTTTTCAAATAAGTCCCTTTTACATAAGTAACACCTGTTGATGGGGTTTTGTGCAAACCCTTCTATTTTAAGTTCTTCACCACTGACAATAATCTGTCTTATTTTTTCCCTTTCACAGAAACCTACAGCTTCATTAAACTCTCTTTCCGGAAAAAGATATGATGATAAAGTGACTGCAATTACCTTATCTCCCAGCGCATCATTGGCTGCCTTTAATAACAACGTAGAATCGACTCCTCCCGAAAATGCCACTGCAACTGAGCCAAGCTGTCTTATATATTTTTTTAAGATTTCATATTTTTCAAGCTGTTCTTCTGTAATGTCACTCATTTATGTATTCCTTTCTCAGTAATTATCTTTTTCTCTCCTATTATAAAAGCATATGGCAGATATAACAAGTCAAAAGCTATGTACTAAGCATAAATGAATTATACTTAATACATAGCTGTTTTATTTGCATAAAAATATATTGTTTTTAGGACTCTTTATATTAGTTTTCTGAAAAAAGTGGTGTAGAAAGATATCTGTCTCCTGAGTCAGGAAGAAGTGCTACTATAGTCTTACCTTTATTTTCAGGTCTTGATGCAAGTATGGAAGCTGCCTTTAATGCTGCTCCTGATGATATTCCTACAAGTATACCTTCACTTGTTGCAAAAGTTCTGCCCTCTTTAAATGCATCCTCATTTTCTATTTTAATAATTTCATCGTATATGTTTGTGTTAAGTACGTCCGGTACAAAACCTGCACCGATACCCTGAATCTTATGTGCTCCCGGTGCTCCGCCTGAAAGTACAGGACTTGTGGCAGGCTCTACTGCTACTACCTTTATATCAGGATTCTTTGACTTTAAGTACTCACCTACACCTGTCACAGTTCCGCCTGTACCTACACCTGCTACAAATATATCTACCTTACCGTCTGTCTGCTCCCATATTTCAGGACCTGTAGTTTCTCTATGTGCCTTTGGATTAGCTGCGTTTACAAACTGTCCTAATATAACGGCTCCCTCGATTTCATTTTTCAATTCTTCTGCCTTGGCAATGGCACCTTTCATACCCTTTGCACCTTCCGTAAGCACAAGCTCTGCACCATATGCCTTAAGAAGATTTCTTCTCTCAACACTCATAGTCTCAGGAAGTGTAAATATAGCTCTGTAACCTTTTGCTGCCGCTACCGCTGCAAGACCAATACCTGTATTTCCGCTTGTAGGCTCTATAATAGTTGCTCCCGGCTTAAGCTCTCCGCGTTCTTCCGCATCCTCAATCATATAAAGTGCTATCCTGTCCTTTACTGAGCCTGCAACATTTAAATACTCCAGTTTTGCCAATATAACAGCATCTGTAATTCCTGACTTTTTCTGATATTTATTAAGTTTAAGTATAGGTGTTCCTCCTATTAATTCTAATGAGCTTTCTTTTATATCTGACATAATTTAATCCTCTTCTTTCTATATTTATTTTAAATCTTTTTTTATATTCATATAATACTATATTTTCAATATCATTTCC
>CAMENQ010000326.1 GCA_945928585.1 uncultured Roseburia sp.
TGCTGCTATAGGAAGATTTATATAAGACTGCGTTTCTTCAGGAATAATCACCTCATAATAATATGTTCCACCCTTTATTACATCAATATCCGGTGTGCACTTAAGCTTTCCATCCCTTTTTATTTTGCCAAAACTTACTTTTTCTTCATATATGCAGCTAAAACTCTCATCATATATTCGGAATAAAGCTGTATCCGTTTCCTTTGATGATTCGTCACATGTAAGGTACATTGTAACTTTATAGAGATGTTCATTGGCAGGATAAAATGTCTGCAGTTTCTTATCCTGCGACGTAAATTCTGACATGACAAGACCTGTTTGGGGATAATCACCCGAAATGTCCTTTGTTGGATTTGAAAATGCCTGCTGTTTTGATATATCATGCCTTACCACAAGACCACACGGCCAGATACGTACTATGAAAATGAAGGCAAGTGTGACAATAATAATCTGAATTATTGTATTTCTTCTGACGTTATATTCATTTAATGATATATTCTCCAAATTCAATTAAAGCACACTCCCTTCCTATTTGTTTTACTTGTTAGGTAATTGCGAAACTATCTAAGTTGTATTCATGAATTATGAGTTTCGCAATTGCCTATTGTTTTTCCGGCCGGTATTTCCTCACGTATTACATACTGTGGTGAATTATTAATACTTATATATATCCTTCCGATATATTCTCCTATAAGTCCAAGCATGATCATCAGCATTCCGCCTATAAATACGATTGCTGACATCATTGCGCTGAATCCAAGCGGTACTGCCGGATTAACAAATTTCTTAATAATCGTGTATATTCCATACAAAAATCCTGCACATGCGCATAATGTTCCTGCTACGGTAGCTATCCTTAAAGGCAGTATCGAAAATGCCGTAAAACCATTAAACCATAATCCGAACAGTTTCTTCATAGTATATCCTGAGGTTCCAATCTCGCGGCTTCTATGGTGTACAGAGACATTGGTTATATTCTTGGTTGCCCTGAGTACAAGACCTATAACGTATGGATAGCTGTTTTCATATTTTAGCATGCTGTCCACAACAAACCTTTTAGCTGCAAAATAGCTTGTAAGGTGGAGCTCTTTAGGCTTTCCCAGCATAACCCTTGTCATGACATCATTTACCCATGTTCCAAAATTTCTGAAGGCATTATGCTGTTTTATATCATATTTGGCATAGACAACATCACTGCCATCTTCAATACCTTTAAGCAATTTTCCGACCTCATTTGCAGGAGTCTGTCCATCATCATCAAGGCACACTACAATGTCTCCGTCTGATTTCCTGAGTCCTGCCATAAGTGCCGAATGCTGTCCAAAATTCTTTGCCAGATTTATTCCTGTGATATTGTCATATTTTTCACATAAATGCCTGATCACCTCAAATGTATTATCCGGCGAACAGTCATTTACAAGGAAAATATCATATTCATAGCTTTTGAGTTCCTGCATGGTATCTCTTATCTCAGCTACCACACCTTCTATTGTTTTTTCACTCCTATAACAGGGAATTATAAAGCTGACTTTTTTCATCCCTAATTGCACCTCTCTTTATTTTTTAGCTTGTACCCATTATGAATGTATCGCCCCGTAAAGCACAAGGTCCTGGTACTTGCCGTCCAGGAAAAGTTCTTCCTTAAGATATGCCTCCTGCAAGTATCCTGATTTTTCATGCATGCGGCGGCTCGCTTTATTATAAGCAAGAACTCTTGCTGTAAGCTTGTGCAGTCCGAGGCTGTAAAATGAATAATCTACAATAAGTCTTCCTGCCTCTGTTCCGATTCCTCTTCCTTCGATTTTGTCATCATCTGCAAGGAAAATTCCCTCCTCTGCTCTATGATGCTGCTCCTCAAAGTTCTGGAGGTAGATTGAACCATAAGGTGTACTGTTGTGCTTGTCACATATGATAAACTGGTATACCAGTCCTTTTTCAACCTTATTATGAAGCCAGTCCAAATGCTCACTGCGGCATATCGGTTTGCGATAGATAAAATTCTTCATTACACGGTCTGAATTTCTCCATCTTAACACCATATCTGTGTCTTCTTCCAATATTGGTCTCAAATATATATTTTGTCCTTCTATCCTTACGTTATTATCTAATGGTTTCATTTTCTGTCTGATCCTTTCCTAACCGTTTTTATCAGATAATCACGAAACTTCCAAAATATGGCTGTAAATTCCGTAATTTCCTGTTTTTTGTTTAAGGCATTCTAAACTAACCTGTATACTATAAATAATTCTTTATCGTACAGCGTCAGAGTGTCAACAACTTTAACATCAACTGCATGTCCCTCTTTATTATAATAATCTTTTAACCATTCCACATCTCTGTCTGGTTTTGCGATAAAATATACATTCTTGTCCATGGCGCACAAATCTGTCTGAATGTCTGTAAGTCCCGCTTTTTCAAGTTTTTTACTCATAAGTGGGCTTTTAGCTATCCAGCCGCCGCATATATCAAAATTTCTGTACTCATTGTCTGTATCCACGAACATTTTATCGGAATATGGTATACCCTCTGATGATGTTGAGGAATATACATCTACAACATAATAGTTGCTTTGATGTTCCCTGCAGTACTTTATAAGTGATTCCCAGCCTGCATTGACTCTTTCACGGTCATTGTATTCTTTTGCAGTTGCTTTTATATTAACAGCAAGTGCCGCAACAGCACATAATGTGAAAATCAGCATCACGAACTGCGCAGGTTTATTAAATGTAAATTTTTTTACCGCATCTTCTTTTGATTCTTCTTTTAAATTCTCATTTAATATCATCAGTTCCTTTACAATCCAGCCTGCAAGAAGTGCAAACTCGCCAATGAGTAAGGGTAATGTGACTCTGTCAAGCACTCTGTCCACCATAAATAAATATAACCACAAAAT
>CAMENQ010000327.1 GCA_945928585.1 uncultured Roseburia sp.
GTCATTTACAATAACTCCTGTTAACTGCTTTTTACCATTACATTCATCAATTTCAAAACCTGTCACCTTGCTTCCAAAGCAAACAGTTCCACCATTTCTTATTATTTCTTCACGCATGGAAGCAACCACAGTTTTAAGTACATCAGTTCCAATATGTGGCTTGCTTTCATATAATATTTCTTCCGGTGCTCCACATTCTACAAATATCTCAAGAACTTTCTTGTTTCTTCCAAATTTGTCCTTTACAAGCGTGTTAAGCTTTCCATCTGAAAATGTGCCTGCGCCACCCTCTCCAAACTGTACATTAGACTCCTCGTTAAGTTCTCCGCCATTCCAGTAATTCTCGACATCCTTTGTTCTTGTCTCTACATCTTTTCCACGTTCAAGTATAACAGGTCTGTAACCATGGAGTGCTAACATATATCCGCAAAAAAGTCCTGCCGGACCGGCACCTATAATAACAGGTCTGTCAGACATTTTCTCACTGCCTGGCCCAGGAAACTTATATACATTTTCATTTGATACTGCAACATTTATATTCTTGCATTTCCTTACTGCTTTTTCTTCTAAAGACTTATCTGTCAGCATCACTCCAAGAGTATATACCTGAAAAATCTGGTTCTTCTTACGTGCATCGATAGAGTGTTTTAATATCTTAATATCACTTATCTGTGTTTCATTGATATGAAGTGTTTTTGCAGCCTTTTTCTTTAATAAATCTGCCGAGTCAATCATATCCTTTACTGAAAGTCTTTTGCCGGTCCATTTTATCTCCGATTTTAATTGATTAATTGTTATCATTGTCTGCTTGCTCCTTTGCCTGCAATTGCTCCTGTAGACCATGCCCATTGAAGGTTATAACCACCGCATATTCCATCACAGTCAAGAATCTCACCCGCAAAATAAATGCCGGAATGTATCTTTGACTGCATGGTATCATCTATCTCTGAAAGTGGGATTCCACCCGAGCACACCTGTGCATTATCAAAAGAATTTGCTTCTGTCACCTTTACTTTAAAATGCTGCAGCATATTGATACATTCTGCAATTATTTTTTTTGAAAGTTCTGCGACATGGGTGTCAGTTTTTAAATTCATGATTTTGCATACAAGTACTGCTATCTTTTTATGTACAAGACCTCCCAGCAATTCCTCGATTGTCTTATATTCAAGTTGCTTACAATCATTTATAAATTCTTTAGTCTGCTTTTCTGACATGTATGTCATAAAGTTGATTTCAGCAAAACACTTTCTTTTTTCATATATTGCTCTTGCTGCAATTCTGCTAAACTGAAATACAGGGATTCCTGAAATACCATATTCTGTAAGCTGCAACTCTCCTTCCTGTTTTGCCATGCACTCATTATCTATTAATAAAGAAATCTCAGCCTGTGCACGTACTCCTGCTATGCTTTTAAAATAATCTCCCTCGCATTTTAACTGTACAAGTGCAGGAAGAGGTTCTATTACAGTATGTCCAAGTTCTTTTGCAAGTCTGTATCCACTTCCATCCGAACCACTTACAGGTGCAGCCTTAGAACCTGCTGCAATGACAAGACTGTCATATTTGATCTTTCCATTCTCTTTACATATAATGTCTGCGACTTTTACTTTTCCGGATTTCTTATTTTTTCCGGTATTATTTTGTGTATCAGATACAGCTCTTATATATTCTGTATATTCTATAATCCCATTTTCAGGTATTACTCTTGTAACATCACAATCCGTTAAAATATTTATACCAAGATGCCTGCATTCTGTCCTTAATGCATCAAGGACACTTGTTGCCTGTTCAGATACAGGATACATTCCACCATCCCGTTTTTCCTTGGTATACAGTCCGATTCCCTTAAAAAAATCTATAGTTTGACTGGCAGGATATGAATTAACTATCTTATAAATTCTTTTGACATCATTTCCATAGTATTTACCAGTTATGTCACTTGAATTGGTAAGGTTACATTTACCATTACCCGTCATAAGGATCTTCTTACCCACACGGTCTTTATGCTCTAATATTGTTACTTTACAGCCTTCCCTTGCAGCTGTGATTGCAGCCATAATTCCGCTGGCTCCGCCACCTATAATAACAACTTTTTTGTTCATGTTCTTATCCTCCGGGTTCAAAATCCGAACCGCCAATCGTATTTTTAAATTAACTACTGTATGATTCCAAAAAATGGTATATCTGAACTTCAGATTCCATATATTTACCGTCTATAACTTCCTGCTGTACCTTTCCCGGCAGATCCTCCAGCTTAATATCTGTTTTAAAATACAGTGTTTTCTTATCTGACTTATATATAGATACTTCATGATCTACAGCCATAATATAATACCCTTTGGGTTCCGGCGTTGAATCATATATACGCACCACTTTGATTTTATCCTGTGAAAAAAGTTCAAGATGCTGTGACTGGAAGCATTTTTCCTTATCTTCAAGGCTTAGGACATTACTGTCATCCTTAAGTGCTGCCTCTAATTCTTCTCTTGTCAGATTTATATATTTTCCCGGCAGTCTGACCTCCTCAAATGTTATTGAGCCATCTTTTTTATCGATATTTTCATAGATACATACAGTATCACACGTGGTTCTTACCGGCAGATTCTGTGTCTGTGATATACCAAGGTCATTATCCATTTCTTCACTTTGTTGTGACTGCTCAGGATCATCCATAAAATCCAATGGATCTTTTTCCACAAAATGCCGATTCCATAATAACAGCAATAATAATATAATTAAAATAATACATATAAAAAATAAACCGATCTTATATCCCTTTTTCATTGCCTGCCTCCAAATATTCAGGTACAGTCTAAAACTGCTCTGGCATTTTTGATATAGTATCGGCTCATTTTTATTATTTTTTTTATTTTTTTCTTCTTCAACAT
>CAMENQ010000328.1 GCA_945928585.1 uncultured Roseburia sp.
CTTTTCAATGTCTGTGTCACTGCTGACGTTCATGTCCTTCTGTGTATTTGTGGCTGCAAGAACATTTTCAATTCTCTTTGCACATGCAAGTGCTTTTGTTAACTGAATTATAAGATTTGCAAGCTTTACAAGCTCCACAAGTATCTGTGACATATAGTTTACAATCGCAACTACTGCTCCCTGAGTAATAATTCCATTGTCAACACGTACTGCTCCTGTCCAGAGAATTGCTATAAGTGCCGCATTTACTATAATGTAAGTGACAGGATTCATTGCTGCAGATATTTTTCCAACAAATACCTGAATATTTAAAAGCTGCTCATTATCCTCTGTAAATGAATCTATCTCTTCTTTTTCTTTACAGAAGGCTCTTATCACTCTGGCTCCTGCAAGATTTTCCCTTGTTCTTCCAAGCACCTTGTCAAGAGCTGCCTGAACCTTTTTATACAGTGGCATGCAGACAAGCATTATTCCAAATACCACGATTGAAAGGAGTGGAATTGACACAACAAATATAAATGCCGCCTTTACATCAACTGTAAATGCCATTATCATTGCACCAAATACAATAAATGGAGAACGAAGAAACAGACGAAGTGTAAGATTTACACCATTTTGTAACTGATTAACATCACTTGTCATTCGTGTTATCAGTGTACTCGTTCCCAGAGTATCAAGTTCTGTATAAGAAAGACTTTGTATATGCGAAAATAATTCATGACGAAGCTTTGTAGAAAATCCTACTGCTGCTTTTGCACTGAAAAACTGTGCTGTCACTGAACATGTAAGTCCAATTAATGCCAGTAAAACAAGCAGACCTCCCATTTTGAAAATATACTGTTTGTCGCCGTTTACAATTCCGGTATCAATGATTGCTGCCATTACCAGTGGAACAAATAGTTCAAATGAAGCCTCTAACATTTTAAATAAAGGTGCCAGAATACTTTCCTTCTTATAATCCTTCATATATTTTAACAGACTTTTCATAGTTTCCTCCATATTAACAAATTCATATATAAGAATAACACACTTCCTTTATATTTACCATAATAAGTTTACTGTTAACAGTTTTTTTGTTATAATTATTCTTTACGTCAATTAAATAACTTTTTTTCATTAAAATATCTCACTTTTGTAGACAAATCAAAAAAATAAATGTAAAATACTGTTATACGAAGTTATTTAAAAATCGGTGTAATAGAATAAAGGAGTCTTTATATGGACTATTTTTCAAAAGAAGAGGCTGATGTTATTGGCGAAATTTCTAACATATCAATAGGCTCTTCTGCGACTGCAATGAATATGATGTTAGGGCAGCCTGTAACTATCTCGGCTCCAAATGTCTCACTAGTACACAAAAATGAGATATTAAATGACTATGAAATATCCTGTGTACTTATACGAGTACAGTTTCTACAAGGATTATATGGCAATAATATTCTTGTGTTAAAAGACGAAGATGCCAAAATCATAACAGACCTTATGATGGGCAATGACGGAAGCGGGGCTTATTCCAAGGGTGAGATAACCAGCCTTCATCTTAGTGCTGTAGCTGAAGCAATGAACCAGATGACTGCCAATTCCGCAACAGCAATGAGTAAAGTATTTGATAAAAAAATTGACATCTCACCACCAACAGTACAATCAGTGTTAGTTGAAACATTTAATTTTCCAAATGACATTTTAGATGACTTATTTGTTAAAATTAAATTCAAAATGAAAATCGGTGAGCTGGTAGACAGCACAATTATGCAGCTATACCCATTTGATTTAGCACATTCCATTTATAAATTATTCCAGAGGAGGAACTAAAATGGCAAAAAATATATTAATCGTTGACGATGCAGCTTTTATGAGAATGATGATAAAGGATATCTTATCAAAAAATGGCTACAATGTTGCCGGCGAAGCTGAGAACGGCAAAATTGCCGTAGATAAATATAATGAGGTAAAACCTGATTTAGTATTAATGGACATCACAATGCCTGAAATGGATGGAATTCAGGCATTAAAAGCAATCAAAGGCAATGATCCTAACGCGCAGGTTATTATGTGTTCAGCAATGGGACAACAGGCAATGGTTATTGAGGCTATCCAGTCAGGTGCAAAGGATTTTATCGTTAAGCCATTCCAGGCAGACCGAGTTCTTGAAGCAGTAAAAAAAGTATTAGGATAATGATTAAGGGAAATGCTTTCGCATTTCCCTTATATTTATGCCCTTTTTATAAATTCATTATGACATTTCGGACAACTTATTGCAATTTTTCCTTTTCCTCTTGGAATTCTTATTTTCTGTTTACACTTCGGGCACTTATAAATATGGTATTTCTTTTTCTGTTCCATATCATATTTGAATTTGTTTACCATCTGAGCTGTTGAATTTCCACCCTGTTTCTTAGTTATCTGGCACCATTTTGTATGAAGTTTATATTTTATATTAAGGTACTTCTGATTTTCAAGCTGTCTTTTTGACCAGTTCTTGCTGAACATTCTGTAATATATAAGTACAAATAATACCCAGAAAAGAATATTCATAATTTTAGACCTTGTGAACATATCAAGAATTATGACCGCAAGTGACAGTCCTGTCATAAATCTTCCTAATTCATCTACTCCATACCTTCCCTGCATGAATCTCATAAATTTCTCACGCATAACAATCATTCCTTTCATTATCTATTTATAATAATGGCGACAACATCTTAAATACGAACTGCACAATTTTATGTGCCAAAGGTCTTTTCTCCCATGATTCTATATCAATTTCTTTGCTGATTTCCTGTGTCTTTAAGAAATCCTGTTTCATATCTTCTATGGCACTGACCTCACTTAAAAATACACCGCATTCATAGTGAAGGTAAAAACTTCTGTAATCTGTATTGATGGTTCC
>CAMENQ010000329.1 GCA_945928585.1 uncultured Roseburia sp.
AATGCACTCTACTTGATTTTATTGGGATATATTTATATAATGTTACTTGTGCCGTAAATTTATGCGGGATATTGAAAGGAAAAATTTATATGTATAAATTGATAAAACGCGATGGAAACGCAAAAAGAGGAGAGTTTCATACAGTTCACGGAGTTATACAGACACCTGTATTTATGAATGTTGGTACGGCAGCAGCCATAAAGGGTGCTGTGGCGGCAGAGGATTTAAAGGAAATAAAAACACAGGTTGAACTGTCAAATACCTACCATCTTCATGTAAGACCGGGAGATAAAATCGTAAAGCAGATGGGTGGAATTCATAAATTTATGAACTGGGACAGACCTATTCTTACTGACTCAGGCGGTTTTCAGGTGTTTTCTTTAGCCTCCTTAAGAAAAATAAAGGAAGAGGGAGTTTATTTTAATTCCCATATAGACGGAAGAAAAATTTTTATGGGACCTGAACAGAGTATGCAGATACAGTCAAATCTTGCATCTACCATAGCTATGGCCTTTGACGAGTGTCCTCCACACCCGGCTACAAGAGAATATATGAGGAACTCAGTTGACAGGACTACCAGATGGCTTGAGAGATGTAAAACAGAAATGGACAGGCTTAACAGTCTTGAAGATACCATAAATAAAAATCAGATGCTCTTTGGTATAAATCAGGGAGGAACCTTTGAGGATATAAGAATAGAGCATGCAAAGAGGATTTCGGAGCTTGACCTTGACGGCTATGCCCTTGGCGGTCTTGCCGTAGGTGAAAGCCATGAGGAAATGTATCGTATCATAGAGGAGACGGTACCCTATCTTCCGTTGGAGAAGCCTACATATCTTATGGGCGTAGGAACTCCGGCCAATATACTTGAAGCAGTGGAACGTGGAGTAGACTTCTTTGACTGTGTATATCCGTCAAGAAACGGACGCCATGGACATGTATACACAAATCAGGGAAAGAGAAATCTCTTCAATGCAAAATACGAGACAGATGACAGACCTATAGAGGAAGGCTGTCAGTGCCCTGCCTGCAGACATCATTCAAGAGCATATATAAGACATCTGCTTAAAGCAAAAGAAATGCTTGGAATGAGACTTTGTGTCTTGCATAATTTGTATTTTTATAATACAATGATGGAGGAAATCAGGGATGCCATTGACGAAGGACGCTTTAGTCAGTATAAAAAGGCAAAGCTTGACAGGATGCAGCAGACTAAAGAAAAATAACATGTCTGAATAATTTAAGCTTATGAAAATTTTTATTTATGAAAATTTTTCATTATAAAATTTTAAAATATATAAGAGAAAAAAGGAGATTAATTTATGAACGGAATATTTGCAACAGGCGGAGCAACAGGACTTATAGTTACATTAGTATATGTAGCCATATTTGGTGTAGGTATATATTTCCTGATGATAAGACCACAGAAGAAGCAGCAGGCAAAACTGCAGGCTATGCAAAACTCTGTAGAGATAGGTGACAGTGTACTTACTACAGCAGGTTTTTACGGTGTTGTTATCGGTGTGGAGGATGACACGGTAGTAGTTGAGTTTGGAAATAACAAAAACTGCCGTATTCCTATGCAGAAGGCATCTATTGTAGAAGTTGAAAAGGCTAACGAAGAATAAAAAGTGAAGCCGGGCAATCTTAAGAAGTGAGAGTAAGTACGATGTATGAAAAGGTTGAACACAATATAGATAAAAATGAAAACCCACTGGGAACAGCTCCGGTGGGTAAACTTATGGTAAAATTTGCAGTGCCGAGTATCATAGCTATGATAGTCGGCGCATTGTATAATATAGTAGACCAGCTGTTTATAGGTCAGAAAATAGGTGAATTGGGAAATGCAGCAACAAATATTGCATTTCCTTTCAGTACGGCATGTCTGGCACTGGCATTGCTGTTTGGTATAGGTGGAGCATCCTGCTTTAACTTAACCATGGGAAGAGGAGAAAAGGATAAGGCACCGTATTTTGTTGGAAATGCAATAGCTATGCTTATAATATGCGGTTTAACATTATGTGGTGTCGCACTTTTATTTCTTTCTCCGCTTTTAAAAGTATTTGGTGCGCCGGATGATGTGCTTCCGCTTGCGGAAGATTATGTAAGGATTACAGCCATAGGCTTTCCCTTTATGCTTCTTACTATAGGCGGAGGTCATCTTATAAGAGCAGATGGCAGTCCTCATATGACTATGATTTGTAACCTTTCAGGAGCCATTATAAATACTATTCTTGATGCAATATTTGTAATGGGGATGGATATGGGAATGAAGGGAGCAGCACTTGCAACTGTTATAGGACAGATTATATCGGCATGTATTGTTATAGTATATCTGTTTAATTATAAGACGGTAAAACTGTCTCTTAAACATTTAAAAATAAAACCACGGTATACAGGTAAGGTGGCATCTATAGGAATGGCATCCTTTTTTAACCAGATAGCAATGATGGTAGTTCAGATTGTGCTGAACAATTCATTAAAGCATTATGGAGCATTATCTGTATATGGTTCATCAATACCTATTGCCTGTGCAGGTATAGTAATGAAGGTGAGCCAGGTATTTTTCTCGATAGTAATAGGACTGGGACAGGGAACACAGCCAATAGAAAGCTTCAATTATGGTGCGGCAAAGTATGGCAGAGTCAAGGCATCATACAGGATGGCACTTATGGCAGGTGCAGCCGTATCTTTAGTTGCATTTCTTGCATTTCAGATATTCCCAAGACAAATTATTGGAATGTTTGGAAATGGCTCTGATGAATATTTTGAGTTTGGAATAAAATTTTTCAGAATCTTTGTATTCTTTATTTTATTAAATTTTATGCAGCCAATAACATCAACATTTTTTACATCTATAGGAAAACCTATAAAAGGTGTGTTTTT
>CAMENQ010000330.1 GCA_945928585.1 uncultured Roseburia sp.
CAAGTAATAATTTATCGCATTACAGACTGTAAGTAATTTTATTAATAATAATCAAATAATAATTTGAGTTATCTTTTATTAATAATTTCCTTAATCAGTCCGATGATAATCTCAACAGCATTTCCACAAGGGGATGCTTCGATAGCGGATATATATTTATTTCTGTTTTCATATACCATATTTATGGTATTTATAAGAAGTTCCTTTGTAAGATTTTCTTCTTCAATTACTTCACTGAATCCCTGCTTTTTAAATGAATTTGCATTTAAAATCTGATCTCCGCGGCTGGCTTTTGCAGACAGGGGAATAAGTATGCTTGGTTTTTTTAGTGCCTGGATTTCACAGATTGCATTGGCTCCGGCACGGGAGATTATTACGTCAGACATAGCAAATAAATCCTTAAGCTCTTCTTTTATATATTCAAATTGTTTGTAGCCGGGAATATTATTTAATGTGTCATCAGTTTTTCCATTACCGCATAAATGTACTATCTGATAAGTTTTTAAAAGTTCATCTAAGGCACCTCTTACTGCTTCGTTTACTGCTACTGCACCAAGACTTCCTCCGATTACCATAATGACAGGTTTATTTGCAGAAAAACCACACATATCAAGTCCTGCTATTTTGTTTCCTGACATAAGCTCCTTTCGTATAGGGGAACCGGTAAGTACAGATTTTCCTTTAGGAAGGTAATCCTTTGTCTCAGGAAAATTATGACATACCTTTGTAGCATAAGGTATGGATATTTTGTTTGCAAGTCCCGGTGTCATGTCGGATTCGTGTATGATAATGGGAACCTTATATTTTTTTGCGGCAAGGACAACAGGGACGCTTACAAATCCGCCTTTGGAAAATAAAATATCAGGTTTATATTCTTTAACTATTTTTTTAGCTTCTCTATAGCCTTTTATAACACGGAAGGGGTCGGAAAAATTTTTTGCAGACATATAACGGCGGAATTTTCCTGATGAAATACCTGTATAGTTTATACCCTGTTCCTCTATAAGCTTTTTTTCTATTCCATCATATGAACCTATGTATTTTATTTCCATACCCATTTCTTTTAAAGAAGGCAGGAGAGCAATGTTTGGAGTTACATGTCCGGCAGTTCCTCCGCCGGTAAGTAAGATTTTAGCCATAATAATCATAATCCTCCGATTTTATTTTATTGCAGCTTTTACATCATTAACAAACTTTTCAGCCCATTCCTTATCAAGGGAGTTTTGCTTCCATCCAAGTTTTACGCTGTCATTTTTGTATCTTGGTATAATATGGATATGAAAATGATTTACAGTCTGACCGGCAGCTTCACCATTGTTTTGAAGTATATTTATGCCGTCACAGCCAAGTACCTGTTTTATGGCAGGAGCTACTTTCTTTGCTATAAGTAGTGCCTTTGATGCATCATCATCACTTAATTCAATAAGATTATCTGCATGATTTTTTGGAATTATAAGGCCATGTCCGTTTGATGAAGGTTCTATATCCAGTATTACCTTAAAAGAATCATCATCATATAAACAGTAGGAAGGAATGTCACCATTGGCAATTTTACAAAAAATACAATCATCTTTAATCATAGTAATCCTCATTTCTGCACACCAAAATATAAAATGCAGTCAGCAGAAATCGAAAAAACAAAGACTTCCATCAATATGCATTTTTGAAGGTTATGTCAGGTGTGCAAGACATAACCTGTATATCTCTTAATATATAAATTTTATATACTATATTTATTTGATTTATTATTAATAGTATATTATTAATAATTTTAGTTTTGATTAAATGCAAAAACCTGGTCAAGCATACGCAATGTTTTAAAGTTGCCCTTTGCAGTCATTTCACCTGTCATAAAGGCACGTTGGAATGTCATTCTTCCACGCGTAATATTGTCAAGACATTCGTGATTTAACTTGGCAATTATGTCAGCAGAAGGATTTTTTTCGTATTTTATATACAGGTCTTTATTTTCTATCTTAATAAAAAGTGTTTTCTTTTTATCTTCAATAATAAGCATATATGATGCAGTAAAATTATCCTGAGGAACAAAATGTGATTTAAATGGCTTGATAAATTCAGTTTCTGAATCAGCACCATTTTCTCCAAGGATACCTTTAAAGTATGTGGCAAGTTCCTCTATATCCTCCTTTTGCTTTTGAACATAAATATCATCAGAGACATATTTTGACAGCTGTTCACCTTCCTGAGGAGTAAGCTCAAGAGATGCATGAATAAGGTTCTGCTTAATGGCAAGACTGCTTGACGGAAGTGCCATTATATGCTGTGATATGGTACGGTATATATTCTCAGCACGTTTTTCTATATAATTGTTATAGGAAACATTACTTTCAAAATCAATATAATCTTCCACATATGCAGAAAATCCCTGACATATTTTTCCACCAAGAAGTTCCCATGCATTTGTAAGGGATAAAAGACCTTCTTTTTCACCATAGGTGGTGGAAATAACTACGGGAGTCATATATATCTGACTAATTTTTGATTTATCACCATATAGCCAGCATGCATCTAAGAAAAGCTGAAGGTATCCGCCGATACCGTTCCACTCAACACTTGCGGCTAATATTATGCCGTCTGCATCCTTCAGGGTCTGAGGAAGTGTCATAATAGTGTTTTTTAAATCGTAAAGATTATATCTGGTAACATTAACACGAAGTTCTTCAAGTACGCTTTCAATTTTCTTTAAAACTGAAAGTGTCGGATCCTCTATAACACCGCGTCCACCATAATATATATTTATGTTCATAATTAATCTATACCCTTTCAAAAAATGTACTACATTTGTGTATTATATAGTATACGACAATATCATAATGAATAATTATTATATTCCGTACTATATTATTTTATTACACTT
>CAMENQ010000331.1 GCA_945928585.1 uncultured Roseburia sp.
CAAAAGAATCATATAAATTTGTATTTCCGGCAGGAGAAGCAAATAAAAATCTATATACGGTAAATGATGCTTACACATTTCTTATTGAGCATCATTTTGACCGTAAAGATTTGATTCTTGCCCTTGGAGGAGGAGTTACAGGTGACCTGGCCGGCTATACTGCGGCAACATATCTTAGAGGTATTGATTTTGTACAGATTCCTACTACATTACTGGCCCAGTCTGATTCAAGTGTAGGCGGCAAGACAGGAGTGGATTTTGACGGTTACAAGAATATGGTAGGTGCTTTTTACCAGCCAAAGCTTGTATATATGTGTACAGACACGTTGAAAACATTATCTGAAAAAGAATATCTTTCAGGTATGGGTGAAGTAATAAAGCATGGACTTATAAGAGATAAAGATTTTTATCAGTGGCTGAAAGAAAATAATGAAAAAATAATTGCAAGAGATGATGAATGTCTTCAATATATGGCCATGAAAAACTGTAGTATAAAAAGAGCAGTAGTAGAAAATGATTTTAAGGAGAATGGCGAAAGGGCTCATTTGAATTTTGGTCATACCCTCGGTCATGCTATTGAAAAGTTTGTTTATGAATATAATCTTCATGGAGAATGCGTTTCCATAGGGATGAACGGAGCTGCATATATTTCAATGAAGAAGGGATACATAACAAAAGAAGAATATATAGATATTCTTGAAACTCTTACAGCATTTAAGCTTCCTGTACATGAAAACAGGATAGACATAGACCATGTGCTTGAGGCAACAGTTAATGATAAAAAGATGGAATCCGGAAGAATTAAGTTTATTGTATTGAAAAGCATTGGAGAAGCCATTATAGACAGAGATGTAAATATTGCAGATATGACGGAAGCTCTTTGTCACATATTGGGAGAATGATTATAAAACATAAATTTTTATATTCGAGGATTAGAAGATGAATGAAAAGACTGGAAAAAACATACTTTACTGGACATATACTGCCATAGGAGTGTTAGGACTGGTTATGGCTGACCAGCTGTCAAAGCTCCTTGCCATATCGAATCTTCAAAACAATGACAGTATTGTTTTGATAAAAGGCTTTTTTAGCCTGACATATGTGGAGAACAAAGGAGCTGCATGGGGGGTACTTTCAGGAAGATTAAGTATATTAGTTATAATTACAATAATTCTCATACCTTTATTTTTATTTGGTATGATTAAGCTGAAAAAAAACAAAGAGCTTCTAAATACTTCAAAGCATAAAACAATAATGCTTTTACACTTTGATATGATTTTACTTTTAGCCGGAGCAATAGGAAACTTTATTGACCGTATCCTAAAAGGATATGTGGTTGATTTTTTTCAATTTACATTTATTGATTTTCCGGTGTTTAATGTAGCAGACTGTTATATTACGGTTGGAGCAGTTATTTTTATTATAATATATATTTTTATGCTTAAGGAAGAGGATATAAGTATTCTTCTTAAGGGAAAGAAAGGCATAGAAACAGTTTCAAAGGAGAATAAATAATGATGAAATATCAGATAAGCTCTGATGATACTGAGGGCATACGAATAGATAAGTATCTTGCAGAATATCTTGAAGATCTTACAAGAAACAGAATACAAAAGCTTCTTGATGAGGGTCTGGTAACAGTTGATGGTAAACCTGTTAAAGCCAATTACAGGATAAAGCAGGACAGCAGAATAGAGGTTACAGTGCCTGATGCAGTGGAGCCTGATATTCTTCCGGAGGATTTAAATCTTGATATTGTATATGAAGATGAAGATATTATTATAGTTAATAAGCCTAAGGGTATGGTGGTTCATCCGGCACCCGGTCATTATTCGGGAACACTTGTAAATGGTCTTTTGTATCACTGCAAGGGTAAGCTTTCGGGAATAAACGGAGTATTAAGACCCGGAATAGTTCACCGTATAGATATGGATACTACAGGACTATTAGTTGCATGCAAGAATGATTATGCCCATAATTTTATTGCAGAACAATTAAAAATTCACAGTTCTACTAGAAAATATCAGGCAATATGTTATAATAGTATTAAGGAAAAAGAGGGAGTTGTGGATGCACCAATAGGACGACATCCTACAGACCGTAAAAAAATGGCAATTAATCATAATAATGGCAGAAATGCGGTCACACATTACAGAGTTTTACAAAATTACAATAATTATTCACATATCGAATGTCAGCTTGAGACAGGAAGGACACACCAAATACGTGTACATATGGCAAGTATTAATCATCCTCTGTTAGGAGATGAATTATATGGCCCTAAAAACTGTCCTTTTAACCTGCAGGGGCAGACATTACATGCAGGCGTTTTGGGATTTATACATCCGTCTACAAAAAAATATGTTGAGTTTGAGGCTCCATTGCCGGATTATTTTGTGAAATTACTTAATGTTATTGCATCATCAAGGTAACTGTTTACATCAAGGAAAGGCAGGAGAATTTTTATGAGTAAGTATATTATTACAATTGGAAGACAGTTTGGAAGTGCAGGACGGGAGATAGGCTTTAAGCTGGCTGAAAGGCTTGGCATTAAATGCTATGATGATGAGCTTTTAAAGGAAGCTGCCAAGTCAAGCGGATTATGTGAGCAGATTTTTGAATCACATGATGAAAAGCCTACACAGAGCTTTTTATATTCGCTGGTTATGGATACATATTCACTTGGATATAATAATTCAGGATTTGTTGATATGCCGCTTAGTCAGAAGGTTTTTCTGGCACAATTTGATGCCATAAAGAAAATTGCAGACAGAGAATCATGCATTATAGTTGGGCGATGTGCCGATTATGCTTTGACCGACTATAAAAATGGAATATCCGTATTTATCAGTGCAGATACGAATTCAAGA
>CAMENQ010000332.1 GCA_945928585.1 uncultured Roseburia sp.
TGTAGCTTTTCTTCGGTTCAGGCACAGACTCAGATTTTCTTTCATTAGCTGCTTCTATTACTTCATTTCTCATGTTTTCTTCTATGAGACTGTTATCCTGTTCTTCTACTTCTCTGTTTAACAAAGCATCATCTGCCACATCACCAAAATCCACATCTTTTTTTTCTTTCTTTGCAGACTGTTTTTTGTTTTTATTTTTTCTCCTAAAAAAGCCCTTTTTCTCTTTCTTAGGTCTTTCATCTGAATACGGCTCCTCACTTAATGCTTCATCAAAATTAAGAGCTTCTGCCGAAGACATATCTCCATCAAATAAATCGTCCTCTATTTCTCCCAGAATTTCTTCGTCGTTATTTAGTTCTTTCTGTTTATTGTCAGGAGAATCATTTAACACTGCATTTAAAAGACTGTCTAAATAATCTTCCTCTGAACTGTTGTTATGAACTGCCACTTGTAGTCCTCCCTGCATTTATGTTTAAAAATTAGCATTTATAAATTCAAATGAATTTTCTTTAACAGAAGCACCTTTATCCTTAATTTCAACAGGAATCTGCGGAAGCTTCCGGTTTATTCTATATAAATAGGCCTTATAATTAAGCAGAGCCATTTTCTCAAATGGCCATCTGATAACTGTAGGAACTTCAAAGTCAACCCCAAGTTCTAATAAAACAATTTTCTTATTAAGGGTAAGCTGCAGCCATTTTGTATATTTTTCCCATTGAGGCATATAACCGCTCTCATCATACCCCTTTTCATTATGCACATTAAATTTTTTTGGAGTATTACAGTTTTCGCACCCTGGTATAAGATTTTTTATTTTATTAATATATTCTAATGCCAGCTCCTGTGTTATATTTTGCTTTTCACTTACCTGTTTTATTTCAGAGATTATATTGTATATTTTTTCTAATACGGGTTTTGCACTCTGACACATGCTGTCACAGTTACATCCATTCTGAAGTCTCAAAATACTTCCTCTTGGAGCAGCTATATTTTTTTCATCAAAACCTGCCTCATATATAATATCATCTGTATTTGTCGTCAATATAAAATACCTTTTGTTATCAAGAAGCGATTTTAATTTCCTATATGTATCAATATAAGTATTTATAATATTATTCTGACCTTTTGAAAGTTCATAATAATATATACAATATTTTATATACTGTTCTGTGACACTGTCACATTGTGATAAATAATTTTTACAGCAGCCGTATGTTTCGTTTTCATCAATGATAGTGTCAATATCTGCCATAAATTCAGAGCCAATACCCACAATCACTGCATCGGCTTCCTCAATAGAATTTTTTATTTCTTCAGCGTAATTATCCATTATCCCAATCCTAACTTTTTTCCAAATAAGGGACCAGCCAAAAGGCCAGTCCCTATTATAAATACTAACCTATCAATTTATCTACAGTCTCTACCAGATTTCCTATTTCAGGCTTAGTAAGCTGTGCATCAGCTCCTAATGCCTGTCCCTTTATTCTCATCTCATCATTTATAAGCGAAGAGAATATAATAAGCGGTATATCCTTAATATCCGGATCTGATTTTACAAGTTTTGTTAATCTGTGTCCGTCCATAAGCGGCATTTCAATATCAGTAATAATACAATGTACCTTATCATGTACAGTACCTGCTTTCTTGTATTCCTCCAGCTTATCCCAAGCCTGCTGTCCGTTTTCAGTGCTTATTACTGATACATAACCTGCCTTATGTAAAGAATCCTCTATAAGCTTTCTAAGTAATGGTGAATCCTCTGCAATAAGAATAGGTGATTCGCTTCTCTCTCTTGTACCAAGTCTTTCGATTTCAGATACCTTAAGACCTGTCTCAGGACTTATATCTGTAACAATCTTTTCAAAGTCAAGAATGATGATAAGCTTGCTTCCCATCTTGACAATACCCGTAGAAAGTCCTGCATCAGATGTATTTATCGTAGAATCAGGTGTAATAATATCTGCCCATGATACTCTGTGTATACCAACAACCGCATCTACATGGAATGCAATGTTAAGCTTATTGAAGTTTGTAATAATCATCATGTCTGTAGCTTTATGCTCAACAGGTATGGATAAAACTTTTGCCAGGTCTATGGCAGTAATAACAATATCTCTTGGCATAAATATACCTTCAACAAACTGATGTGCATTAGGCACAGGAGTCACCGACTGGTATGCAATAATTTCACGAATCTTTGCAACATTGATACCATATGAACGTCCTCCAACAGTAAATTCAAGTACCTCCAACTCATTTGTTCCATTTTCCAATAATATATTTGTATCCATATACATCCTCCTTTAGTTTATTATTTTATTGCTATCACGCCAGTCCCACTGTCCTTAGCAATATATAAACTAATATTATTTATGTTAGCCGATATTTCATCGCTGATTTGAAATACCAGTACCATTTCCTTTGTTTCGCCTGCTTCAAATGTTCCATTATATGTATTTAAAGCGTTTAAAAGTGCCGTTACCTGTACATTTATTCCTTTACTGTTATTGATAAGACACCTGTAGCTTAAGTTTTTACTTAACATGTCAAGAGAAGCCGCACTTTCTGAGTTATTTGTAACATTGAACTTTAATACTAAAAGCTTGTTTTTGTTTAATGCTACCATACTGAATCCGTCATTTCCGTACGGATATCTGTCTGTCAGTTCATAACCTGCTTCCGCAACTGTGAAACCTGAAAGTCCAAAGCCTTCATTTGCCGACACTGTAACAGTTTGTGGTCTTTCAGAATTTCCGCCTGATGAGTTAACATTTCCAATATTTCCGTTTTGACTGCCGGAATTATCAACTGTTGTTTCCTTATCACTTATCCATACTGTGGTCGTCTCAGGTTCCGGTGCCCTATC
>CAMENQ010000333.1 GCA_945928585.1 uncultured Roseburia sp.
CAGCACAATAATCGGAAGAAGAATAATGCAGTCAAGCCACATAATGTTCCAGCTAAAAGCGGCCATATATGAGGAAAGTGCATAAAATACAGCTACGGCACCAACAGCAGAGGATTTTGTGTTGAAATGTTTTGAAAGGTAATATGCACATGTAAATCCTGCAAGTGCAGTTTTAAATACAATAAGAAAATCCATAGTATGGAGAAGTATGCTCTCCGGCAGAAATCCTAATAAAAGATTGACAGGACTTGCCAGGTAATATGCGTATATAGCCGTGAAATTTACACCCATACCGATATTCCAGGAGAATTGGAAGCTTCCGCCCTCTGTCAGTTTACGGTAAAGTTCCTTATAAAATGGTGCGTACTGATGGTAGCAGTCACTTCTAAGGTACATATTGTCACCCCATGGAATGACCTCTCTTCCTATAAATATACCTCCTAGAATAACCATAGGAACAATAAAGCCAAGGATGCATCCAATGTTATTCTTTAACCATGAAACAAATTTGTTATTCATTTTCTCCCTCCTGATTTGAGTTTTTATCTTTTTTAAATATAAATAATTTACTTAAAAAGTAATTTATAATAATAACAGCTACAGAAATAATAATTTTTGCAACCATGGCTTCCATGCCGATATGTGCGGTAAAAAGTAAAAAAGCATCTGTAAGAAGCAGTGTCAGAACTCTGGCACCTGCAAAAGATAAGATTTCTATAAGCAATGCTTTTATACCCTTAACCTTTGATTCAAATACATATATTTTATTTGTAATGTAAGCAAAAGCAACGGCAAGTATCCATGCAGCAGTATTTGACACAACTTCAGATAAGCCGGCTTTATAGTAAAAAATATAAAAGGCAGCATAATCAACAATTGTGGTTAAAACACCAAATATAATATAGCTGATGGTTTCTTTGTTAAATATCTTATTTATAAGTGATTTCATAAAGGTCCTCATTCCGTCATATATTTGTGAGTCACAATCCCATTTAAAAATAAACAGAAAAACAAAAATGCGTTTTTGAACACACAGATACAATTTTACAACATAATGGAAAATAAGTAAATAAAAAAATACCCTCTGTCATTGATTATCATAAAACCTTGATAATTATAAATGGCAGAGAGTATTTTACTGTATCATATTCTGATATGAAATTCTAATAAAAGCTTATTTGTTTTTCTTTAACTCTGCTTCCTTCATTGCACGAACCTTTAAAGAAAGACCAAACAGGTTAATGAAGCCTTCTGCGTCATGGTGGTCATATAAATCACCTGTAGTAAAGCTTGCGATAGATTCATTGTAAAGTGAGTATGGAGAAGTAGTACCTGCTTTAATGATATTACCCTTGTAAAGCTTCATTTTAACTTCACCTGTAACCTGCTGCTGTGTAGATTCTACAAATGCCTGAAGTGCCTCACGAAGTGGAGTAAACCATTTTCCTTCGTAAACTACATCGGCAAATTTACTTCCAATGTTTTTCTTGTATGCAAGTGTATCTCTATCAAGGATAAGCTCCTCAAGCTGTGTGTGTGCCTCCATAAGAATAGTTCCGCCCGGAGTTTCATATACACCACGAGACTTCATACCTACTACACGGTTTTCTACGATATCTACAATGCCTATGCCATGCTTTCCGCCAAGCTCGTTTAACTTTTCAATTATCTTGGAAGCCTTCATTTTCTCACCGTTTAATGCTACAGGAACACCCTTTTCAAAAGAAAGAGAAATGTATTCGCCTTCCTCAGGAGCCTTTTCAGGAGAAACGCCTAAAACTAAAAGATGCTCGTAATTTGGCTCGTTTGCAGGGTCTTCAAGCTCAAGGCCTTCATGGCTTATATGCCATAAATTACGGTCACGGCTGTAGCTTGAGTCAGTTGAAAATGGAAGCTCAATGCCATGAGCATGAACGTATTCGATTTCATCTTCTCTTGACTGCATCTTCCATGTATCATTGCATCTCCAAGGAGCAATAATCTTAAGGTCAGGAGCAAGAGCCTTTATTGTAAGCTCAAAACGAACCTGATCATTACCTTTACCTGTAGCACCATGACAGATAGCTACAGCGCCTTCTTTTCTGGCTATCTCAACAAGACGCTTTGCGATTACAGGTCTTGCCATAGATGTACCAAGTAAATATTTATTTTCGTATACTGCGTTTGCCTTTACACAAGGGATAACATAATCGTCAACAAACTCATCAGTAAGATCTTCTATGTAAAGCTTTTCTGCACCTGACAGCTTTGCTCTTTCTTCAAGTCCGTCGATTTCGTTACCCTGTCCTACATCTGCACATACACAGACAACATCATAGTCATAGTTTTCCTTTAACCAAGGGATAATAGCGGTAGTATCAAGACCACCGGAGTAAGCAAGTATAACTTTTTCTTTCATAATTTACCTCTTTTCCGCGATGACTTTCGCTGCTTTATATTGGCTGTACATAAAACATATTGTCGTAGGTTGAATAAGTATAAATATACAACTTGGTTATTAATATACATCATAGTTTATAAAAATGCAACAGGAAATATGAAAAAGAAAAAAATATGTAAAGTGATATGTAAAGTGACGTCCTGACATATACCTGTGGTATTTGGAGGGAGTCTGTGGTGTCGGTAGGGGCTTGTGGCTGTATTTTATGTGTGTAAGCTTCGGAGACGATAAGAAATTTTATTAATATGCTGTGACTGTTTTCTAAGCGGCGGTCGTAACTCGGAAGTGGCTGAATTCTCAGCCACTTCCTCAGACAGACGACCTCTGCTAAGAAAACAGCCACAGCACATTAATAAATTTCTAATTGTCTCCTCAATGCTTACACACATAAAATACAGCCACAAGCCCCTGCCGGCACCACA
>CAMENQ010000334.1 GCA_945928585.1 uncultured Roseburia sp.
GGCTTTATAAAAGACTTCCAATGTGCAGGCATTATGATATGGTTACAGAGACAAGCGACTGCGGATATTACTTTGGAAGTGATATAGAAAGAGAAAATATGACAGTATATATTATACTTGATTTTGAGAACAATAATGGTGAAGGCTTTGGAAGCAGAGGCGAGTATCAGGAAATATACATAAAATATGATGCTGAAACAAGGTCAGGATACGGAATAAGGTATGAATGTATTGATGCGGAAAATCATATAGCAGGCATAGCTTTGTATAAATATGACGGACTTCTGGCTCAGCCAATATCAGAAAAAATCACAGGAAGCTTTTTGAAGTCGGGAATGGATATAAAGGCTGACATATACAAAAATGTATTTACGGTGCAGCTGCTTATTCCGGAAATGGATGAGCCTTTAGAACTGTCAGCAAAAATAGACGGGAATTTATATTCCGGAATGGGCATAAAGCATCAGGCAGTATCAATAGAAAATAACAGAATAGGAATCAGACATATAGAAATGAGCTTCCCGGAGTAGGGAAGCTCTTTTTTGCATGAAAATATTAAAATTCAGAAGCATGAAGAGTGACTGGGATAAGTAATGTTACTGACAGTCACATCTGAAACTCTGGCAGTTTGTTTCACCGCAGTCGCAGGCTCCGTTTCCTGAAATGTCGATATGGTCTGCATGGCACTTCTTGTTTTCATTAAAACAGCATTTTTCAGCCTCGCATTTTACGTCGTTTTCAGGGTCAACAATTTTACTTCTGTTTGTGTAAGTAGCTTCACCTTTTCTTAACTGGAAGCTTCCACAGGCAGTAGCATCCGAATCAGTGGCATTGTGACCTTCGACTTTTATCTGCTCAAGCTGGCATCTTGAATCCATATTGTGTATACAGTTTTTAACGCTGCAATCTAATATTGGCATAGTTATACCTCCGTTTTTCTATTGATATTTTTTAATTACAATGGTATTATGTACAGGTATATAAAAAAAATACAAATTCCCACTATGTTTTTTACGAAGTTATTTTAGCAAATGACTTGATGAGTTTTTTGCCGGGGTTTTTAAATTTATATTAATGATTTTTTTTATAATGATTTATATATAATTTATAATATAATGATTTTTTTTGAAAAAGTAGTTGACTTTGTAAGCGTAGTGTGTTATTCTATCAAAGTTATGAAAATAAAGCAGAGTTTCCCTCTCACCCAAGAACGACGGAGTTACTTGGTGTTTATATAGAGTTTATTGTATATATGCTACGGATTATATATATATTTTCTCGGATTGGCAGTATGCATATACTATATAAAATGCAGGTGGATGCTCGGTGTCCATCTTTTTTTATGTCACTTGACTTTAAAAAGATAAATTATTGTTTGGAGGTGCACTACTATTAGCGAATTAATGATTAACGAACAAATCAGAGACAAAGAGGTTCGTCTTATAGGCGAAGACGGAGAACAGTTAGGCATAATGTCTGCCAAGGAAGCTTATAAGCTTGCTAAGGAGGCGGAGCTTGATTTGGTTAAAATAGCCCCAACTGCTAAGCCACCGGTTTGTAAGATTATTAACTACGGTAAGTACAAATATGAGCTTACAAGAAAAGAAAAGGAGGCAAAGAAAAAGCAGAAGACTGTTGAGGTTAAAGAAGTTCGCTTGTCACCAAACATTGAATCTAATGACCTTAACACTAAGATGAATATGGCAAGAAAGTTTATCGTAAAGGGTGATAAGGTAAAGGTAAGTCTTCGTTTCAGAGGCAGAGAGATGGCTCATATGCAGTCAAGCAAGCATATATTAGATGATTTTGCAGAGGGATTAGCAGATGTAGCTATTATAGAAAAGCCTGCCAAGCTGGAAGGAAAAAGCATTATGATGGTTTTAACTGAAAAGAAATAGTTAAAATAGACATTTTAAGGAGGAAAAGGAAATGCCAAAGGTAAAAACAAGCAGAGCCGCTGCAAAGCGTTTTAAGAAGACAGGTACAGGAAAGTTAAAGAGAATGAAGGCTTACAAGAGCCATATCTTAACAAAGAAGTCAACAAAGAGAAAGAGAAACTTGAGAAAGGCTGCCATGACTGACTCTACAAACGTTAAGAATATGAAGAAGATTTTACCATACTTATAGGTTGGAAAGAATTTAAGAAAATTTAGGAGGAAATAGAAATGGCAAGAGTTAAAGGCGGATTAAACGCTAAGAAGAAGCATAATAGAGTATTAAAGCTGGCTAAGGGCTACAGAGGAGCAAGAAGCAAGCAGTACAGAGTAGCTAAGCAGTCAGTTATGAGAGCGCTTACAAGCTCATACGCAGGAAGAAAGGAAAGAAAGAGACAGTTCAGACAGCTTTGGATTGCAAGAATAAATGCAGCAGCAAGAATGAACGGTTTATCATACAGCAAGTTTATGTATGGCCTTAAGAAGGCAGGTATCGAGATGAACAGAAAGATGCTTGCAGAGATGGCAGTAAATGATGCAGCAGGCTTTACAAAGCTTGCAGAGACAGCTAAGGCTAATCTTGCATAATAATATTATAAATACTATTAAAGAACCTCAATATGAGGTTCTTTTTTTACGTACGCCGAGACAATGGCTGCATTTGCTGAGGGTGACAGAATGCTTGCTGATGGAACAGGGCAGAGATACACCAATACAAAGGATTTATTTAAAGATTTGGAGGGATAAAGGATTTAGTATTTTTGAATAAAGAGAAATGAGTTATTACTGAAACAATAGTGAAGGCTATAAGTGGTTAAGTATACCTCAAGGTATACCTTAAAAAAATCAAGCCCCGAAAACCTAATGTTTTCAGGGCTTTTAAAGTGCAGTTGACGGGACTTGAACCCGAAC
>CAMENQ010000335.1 GCA_945928585.1 uncultured Roseburia sp.
TAAAATATCCTCCTCAGATGAATCATAAGCTTTTGTTCTTACGGTAATGCTAAAATCATTTTTATATTTTTCCAAGAGATCATTTATTTTCTGTTTATAGTCATTATCCTTTATCTTTTTTGAAAAAGCTATATCACTTCCACCATGAGAAAGGACTATATATCTTCCTGTAAGCTCAAAATCCGTTGTACATACAGGATTTTTTGTTTTGACTGCCTCTTTTGAAATCTGAATAATAATTCTGTCGCCACAGCAAAGCTTATCTGTATTTTTTTTATTTAAAAACACCGGATGAAGATTGTCTGATAGCTGCAAATATGCTTTCTTTCCCTGCTCATATTCAATAAAGGCACAATTAATATTTTTAACAATATCACTTACATAGCCAACATATATGTTGCCGAGAATATTTGTTTCATCATCATAAAAAATATCACATTTTACGGCGGTGTTTTCAATAAACCGGCAGTATGCAACACCATTATTTACTTTTGTGATTACGGTTTTCTTTTCCATAGCAGCCTCACATAATAATATATTATATTTAAATATCCTCCCCAAACGATTCAAGAGGAATAAACTCTCCGCTTTCTTTCTGCCCAAATACATCAAGTCTGGTATAAATAAATGTAAAAGGTGAAAGCTCCATATTTAAATGCTTAAAGAAAGCCTCCATTACAAGCTCCGGCTTAATGTTTGTAACACTGCCGCAGGACAGCTTTAATACAATCCGTTCACTATCCCCGCTGTATTCATATATAAAAGGCTTAATATCCATTTCAATCTGACTTTTTTTAGTTTCCTTAAGCACAGTTATTTCATTATTTGAATTAAAAAATTCAGAAAAAAGCTTATAAAAATCAAAGCCAGCCGGTTTATAATTCTCCCTGAAAGCTATCTCATAATCTGCAGCGGCAACGCTTGCCATGGCATTTCCTGCATTTTCAGAAAGCTTACGGTAGCTTAGTATTTCCAAATCCTCTACATTTGCATCATTCATTCGCTTAATGGCTTCCACTGATGAAAAGGTAGACTGTACCTCCAAATCAACATACTCACCTTCGCTGAGCATACCTACGCCAAGAGGCTGTGCAAATGATATTTTCTGGTGGGGATTAAAGCCTTCTGAATATGCAATATCAATACCTGCACGGCGGATAAGCTTTTGAAAATACCTCATTATATCCAGATGACCTACAAATTTTAAGGAGCCTCTTTTTGCAAACTTAATTCTGATTTTTATTGTTGAATTATTCAAAACAGACACCTCCTCCAAAAGCTGCAGCACCACAGCCTGAACATTTTGAACGGCAGTTTGGTGTTACCTTTTCATCAAGAGCATTCTGCCACTCTCTCTTTAAAAAGCTTTTTGTTACACCTGTATTTATAAAATCCCAAGGGAACAATTCGTCAAGGTCACGCTGTCTTGTAGTATAAAATGACAAATCTATGCCTGCATCATCAATTGCTTTCATCCACTTTTCATTTACAAAGGAATCACCCCATGCGTCAAAAAGGCAGCCATTATTGTATGCGTTAAGGACAACCTGCGAGACTTTTCTGTCACCTCTGGCTAAGAGTCCTTCTATAACGGAAACATCTGCCTCATGCCAGTTGTATTTCATACTTTTTTTATTAAGCATTTCCTTAAATTTGTCATTTACAACCTTTGCCCTGTTTAAAAACTCCTCTTTAGTACACATAGGAGCCCACTGGAATGGCGTAAATGGCTTTGGTATAAAAAATGAAGAGCTGGCAGTTACGGATACTTTGCCGTTTCTCTGTGACTTTGGTATCTCATAATATCTTTCGGCAATTTTTTCTGATAAAAGGGCAATGCCTTCCATGTCTTCCTTTGTTTCAGTAGGAAGTCCAAGCATAAAATAAAGCTTAACCTTATTCCATCCACCCTCAAATGCCAGACCGCAGCCTGTTAATATATTTTCCTCAGTAAGTCCTTTGTTTATGACATTTCTAAGGCGCTGTGAGCCTGCCTCAGGAGCAAAGGTAAGACTGCTTTTTCTTATATCCTGAACCTTACTCATAACGTCAAGTGAAAAAGCATCTACTCTTAGGGAAGGAAGTGATATATTTACACCCTTATCCTTATATTCATCTATTAAAAATAAAAGAAGCTCATTCAAACCTGAATAATCACTGGAGCTTAAGGAGCTTAAGGAAATCTCCTCATGTCCGGTGCTTTCAAGCATTTTTTTTGCCATATCCTTAAGGAAATTTACATCTCTTTCCCTTACAGGTCTGTATATCATACCTGCCTGACAGAAACGGCAGCCTCTAATACAGCCTCTTTGTATTTCCAAAACAACTCTGTCCTGTGTTGCCCTTATAAAAGGTACAAGAGGTTTATCGGGATAGCAGGTATGGCTTACATCCATTACAATCTCCTTGGTAACTGTTTTAGGAATACCTTCCTCTGTAGGGTTAAATGATTTCAATGTACCATCTTCATTATATTCTGCTTCATAAAATGAAGGAACATACATTCCCGGAATTTTTGCGGCTGCTCTTAGAAAATCCCTGCGGCTTCCGCCGTTATCCCGGTTTCTTCTATAGCAGTCAATAAGTTCCTGATATCGTGTTTCGCCCTCGCCAATATAAAAAATATCAAAAAAATCTGCAACAGGCTCTGGGTTATACGTGCATGGGCCACCTCCAATAACTATGGGAACATCTTCGCCACGCTCAGATGATAATAAAGGAATACCGCTTAAATCAAGTATCTGTAAAATGTTTGTGTAACACATTTCGTATTGAATGGTGATACCGAGAAAATCAAAATCCTTTATGGGCTGCTGGGTTTCCAATGCAAAAAGA
>CAMENQ010000336.1 GCA_945928585.1 uncultured Roseburia sp.
AGTTGCAGCAGATTTACAGTCTGTCCCCTTTGGCCACTCGGGAATCTGCCCATTTGTGAAATTGTCTCACAGCGTTGTATTATAGCATATGGCTTATGGTATTGCAAGCATTATTTTTGTTTATAGGCAATTTTATAAAGAATTTTTTTAAACAATTTTCATTAATAATTTTATTTATATTTATAATTCTTTATTCATGAACAATTTCTCTCATAACCACAGCAGATTTTCCTTTCATGGTTATGTTGATATAATAATTGTCCACTGAATACTGCTCGCAGTACGTGCTGTAGCCTATTTCACCTGTTTCCATAAGCTTCTCCATAAAGGATCCGCTTCGTATACCGATATTATATACCCTTACCCGCTTTGTAACTGCCTCGTTGCTGTTATTAACCAAAACAAGAATTCTGTTGTTCTTATAGAAACGTCCATATGCAAGGAAATTGTATTCTACTAAAACAGGCAGATATGAGCCTATTTTAAGGGCAATATTTTCCTTTCTTATCCTTATCATTTCTCTGTGGAAATCTACAAGTTCCATATCCTCATGTCCCCACGGATATGTTCTTCTGTTGTCAGGATCTGTCCAGCCGCACACGCCTGCTTCATCTCCGTAATAAATGGTAGGTGCTCCTATCCATGTCATCTGCATAACTACAGCTTCCTTCATAACAGCTTTGGAAACTCCCTCATTGGCCGCTTCCGGTCCCAGGATGGCTGTTCTTCCCACCACTCCGTTTGTTCTTGTTAAAAATCTTGAGTGGTCGTGATTTGAAAGCTCATTCATTGCCACCATAAGTGATGGTGTGTGGAACTTTGCCATATTGTATTTCATAGTGTTTACAAACCATGATGTATCTCCGATAAGATTTTCCTGTTTGCTGTCACTGTGCTTTTCCATGCCTGTGAGATACCATGTTATAGGCTCCATAAAGGCATCATAGTTCATAACCGTATCCCACTGGTCTCCCTGAAGCCATGATGAAGGATCTCCATAATGCTCCGCCAGTATAATGGCATTGGGATTTGCCTCCTTAACTACTTTTCTGAATTTTCTCCAAAACTTATGATTATAATCTCCGTCATAACCAAGATCAGCAGCTACATCAAGACGCCAGCCGTCTGCATTGTAAGGTGGTGAAACCCATTTTTTTGCTATACCGAGAACATACTCCTCAAGTTCTTTTGACCCCTGATAATTAAGCTTTGGCAGTGTATCGTACCCCCACCAGCCGTCATAAGAACCGTTTTCAGGCCACTTACTGTCGTCATTGTCAAAGAAATTAAAGAAGTTATGATACGGACTGTCCTTTGTCTCATATGCACCTGTCTTGTATTCATCATTGTCCTCATATATATGTTCCCTATCCATCCATTTATTAAAGGAACCGCAATGATTAAATACTCCATCTATGATAACCTTAATACCACGTCTGTGAGCTTCCTCTACAAGCTTTGCAAAAAGCTCGTTGCTTGCCTCAAGGTTCTTCTTATTTGTAACTCTGTTTATATATTTTGTTGCCTGGCTGTTTCTCATTTCACCGTCTTTTAACAGTTCGCCTTCATCATCTACGATTTTGCCATAATGCGGGTCAATGTAATCATAATCCTGTATATCATACTTGTGATTAGATGGTGAAACAAAAAGCGGATTAAAATAAATCGCCTCTATACCAAGACTTTGAAGATAATCCATTTTGTCCAGGACTCCCTGTAAATCTCCACCGTAAAATTCACGGACTCCCATAGCAGCAGGATATTTATCCCAATTTTCTATTTTTTCGGTATAGCCGGCTACGTATGAATATTCATTGTTTTCTACATCATTTGTTTTATCACCGTTATAAAACCTGTCTACAAATATCTGATACATAACGGCTCCCTTTGCCCAGTCTGGTGTCTTATAGCCCGGAACAACCGTAAAAAAATACTCATGAGGAAGGTTATCTACCACTCCAAGCTTTGTGTAATAACATCTTTCAAAGCCTGATGCAATCTCAAAGTAATATTCTATTTTATCGTCTGCAACAGTTATCTGCGTCTCGTATATATCAAACATATCGTTGCTTTCAACTATATGCATTTCCATCTTTATATCATATGCACAAAGATAAACCATATCCGGATTGTTATGTGACGTACGAAACCGGATGGTTACGGTATCTCCCGGCTCAGGTTCACTTGGACTTAAAAACTGCTCAGTGCAGTCGCTAAATAATGCATTTCGTCTGATAATTGCCCTCATGTTGTTAACATACAATAAAAGCTTATTCATCTTGTTTAAATTACCATATATCGGCATATTTTTTTATTCTCCATTTCTGCGCATATAGCGCATAATTTATTTCGCCTAAATCATTTAGCCTGATGTATTTATTTAATTCTAATATAACAAAACTGTTTTGTCTACCCAAAAGTGCCCTTTACTCACTTACCACTTTATTTTTTCCGGTTTCCTTTCCCCTATATAAATTTCTGTCTGCACGTTTTATTATTTCCGAAACACTGCAGTTATTATCACAAAATGCAACACCTATTGTAATGGTATATGATATTTCATATCCGTCACTGTCAATTACATTATTTTCCACCGTCTGTCTAAGTTCTTCAAACTCTGACAAAATCTGTTTTTTATTTTTATCATATTTCCTGTAAAGAATCAGAAACTCCTCTCCTCCCCATCTGCATACGTGAAAGCCTTTCTTCTCTTCGTTCAAACTAAGAAGAATATTTGCCAATGCCTTTAAAGCCTTATCTCCTGCATCATGACCATATTTATCATTAATCTTTTTAAAATTGTCCACATCTATTATGGCTATGC
>CAMENQ010000337.1 GCA_945928585.1 uncultured Roseburia sp.
AAAAAGAGCTTTATATAGCTAAAGTAGTGACAGATGATGCTACCACATGGGAAAAACAGTACTCTACTACAGAGATTGCAGCCTTAGAAGCAAGAATTGCAGATTTAGAAGCAGCAAATGCATCATCATAAGAGTAAAAGCGCAGCTTGCTTGGCATACTGCGCTCTACATGAAAAATAAACACATATTCTTATACTTTGCATTACGAACGCTCAATATAGAATATCCTATACTGCAAGGCAATAATAAAATATTAATCAGAAAAATATTTATAAAACATGATACAGAATGATACACAATCAAATGATATACTGTAATCAAGGAAAGAGGCACAGCAATGTGTCTCTTTTACTATATAAGGAAAAGAGGAAAAAACAAATGAAGGAGTTTGTAACAGAACTATTTAGTAACCCTATAATCAGCCTTGTTATTATTGCGGTAATAATGGACACGTTTTTTGGAGTCGGAAGAGCAATAAAACAGCACGCATTTAACAGCTCAGTAGGCATTGATGGAGCTGTGAGAAAAATCGCAATGATTGCATCAATTGTTTTCCTGGCTGCGATTGACAATATCGCAAACTGGAATCTTATAGCCTTTATTCCGGAAGAAATCAGAAATTATCTGCCGGAATCACTTGCAGTTATTGGCTTAGCTTCTTTCTTTGGCTTGCTGTATCTTGCGTATGAATGTGTAAGTATTTTAAAGAACATGACTCTTTGCGGATTACCAGTTAAAGGAGTATGGCAGTGCGTAACTAAATTTTTATCAAATTACACTAAAGAATTACCGGATTCAGATGACATAAACGAAGTAAATTATCAGGAGGCAAAACAGAATGAATAATGAAAAAGAATTAAAAGGTATTGATTTAGCAAAATGGAATAAAATTATATCTTATGCCAAGTTGAAAAAAGCAGGTGTTGACTTTGCAATTTTAAAAGTAATTAATAAGTCAAATAATCCGGATGGTAGATTTACAGAACACTATAACGGATGCAAAAATGCCGGTATTCCTATTATTGCCGGATATACATATTGTTACACTGATACTGTTAAAAAGGCAAAAGCAGCAGCAACGGCATTTTTAAATAACTGTAAAGATATTCCTATAATGGTTCTTGATCTCGAAGATTCATGTATTACTAACTTAGGACACAGAATAGTAGATATAATAAATGTCTACAGAGAAGCAGCTTATGGGGCAGGCAAAGAATTTGTAATTTACACAGGAGCTTCCTTTTACAATCCTTGTCTGAAAAAATACTCAGGAGAAATAGCAGATATTCCAATTTGGTGGGCGAGATACCCGTATAAGGCAGCTATTGCAATTGATACTAAGGTGCCAAGTAAGAATTATCTTCCGAGCATTCCGAATGAAATTGCAGGTTGGCAATATTCAAGTACATGTAAAGTTGATGGGGCAGAGGGAAATCTTGATATAAATGTGTGGTATCGTGATATTAAGGTATCTGTTACACCTATGCAGGAAATTACATTTGAAATGAATCCATTTATTCAGCCAACTACAACCGTTACCATTGGAACAAAAGGACAGGGTGCATTATGGGTTAACTGGTATCTGTGGCGCTTTGGATTGCTTACAACGAATGGAATACCGGACGAGAATAAAGTAATTGATACAATTACAATGGAATCTTATCTTGCAATCAAGGAAGCACAGAAGCGTTTAGGTCTTGAAGCTGATGGAAAAGTAGGAAAGATTACAAGAAATGTATTCTTGAAAGTATGCTGATCATTTGCTAAAATAAAAAAAGATAGGGGAGTGGTGGCAAGCCCACCGCCCTTATCTATGCCCTTTCTAATCTTCTAAGTATTGTTGAATATGTTCTAAAACTTTTTCAATCTTATTATTTTTTACTTCCTTATCATCGCTTTCTTTTGCTTCCGTTAAATCATCCTTTATAAAATTCATAAGTAATTTTAATTCTTTTTCACTGATTGCCATATTTTCCATATTTACCGCCTTTCCATATTTCAGATTTACTTGCCTCATCTGATAATACTATTATAATATATAGTGCACTATATGTCAATAAATATAGTGCACTAATTTATTATTTTTTCTACTTTTTCATTTATAGCATCTAAGTAGAATTGTCTCATACTTGGATATCCTGCTTTCTGCGCAGCTTCTTCAAATATCTTATATTCTTCAGGCTTTACCCTGAAGCGAATTTCTTTTAATTTATCAAGATATTTTAGTGTATATTCTTTTTGTTTTTCATTATAAGCCATATGCAAACCTCCTTATTAGGGAATTATATATTATTTTTGGTTAGCGCGCTATATGCAAACTATACAATATTAGTGCGCTAACTTTATATGATTTGTATATTTAAAGAAAAAGTATGGTATAATATGGAAATAGCTTTCATTTTCTAAATAATTATTCACATACAACGTTCATGTGCTTATGAGCTTGCACATTTCGAGATGATATGTACAATTGTATACCAGCTGACCAGAAATCTGACACCAGAACAGCTTAAAGAATCCGGTTTTGATAAATATTATGTGGATCATACACTTGCACTCTGGCCACAGGCAGCCGGCGGCATACCGTTCAATGCATGTGAGTTTCAGTCAAAAGGCGATGTTATTACAGACCTTGTAGAAGATATGGCTGCTGAACAAAAGGCACGTACAACTTATGATAATATTTTGCGTTTAGTAAAAGACCCTGACGTTGCTGAGCCAATTAAATTCCTTAGGGCAAGAGAAATAGTACATTTCCAACGTTTCGGTGAAGCACTTCGCATTGCACAGGAAAATCTCGATTCAAGATACTTTTACGCCTTT
>CAMENQ010000338.1 GCA_945928585.1 uncultured Roseburia sp.
AGACAGCAGACATAGCAAAGGACTCTGTGGCAGGACAATTTATATCATTGTATTGTCAGGACAAATCAACACTGCTTCCAAGACCTATAAGCATTTGTCAGGTGGACAGGAAAAAAAATGCACTTCGCATAGTGTACAGAGTAGTAGGAAAGGGAACAGACGAATTTTCAAAATATGAAGTAGGGCAGGAGATACCTGTACTTGGCCCTTTGGGAAACGGATTTTTCAAGAAAGAAAAGTCAGCTATGCTTATAGCAGGAGGAATAGGCATTCCTCCTATGCTGGAGCTTGCAAAGGAGCTTAAAGAAATGGGCATATCAGACATAAAGATAGTAGTAGGCTACAGAGACAGTCAGATGTTTTTAAAGGACGATTTGTCACAGTATGGCACGGTATATGTGGCTACAGAGGACGGAAGCTTTGGAACTAAGGGCAATGTAATAAATGCCATAGAAGAAAATAACCTTAGTGCAGATGTTATATATTCATGCGGTCCTACACCTATGCTTCGTGCAGTTAAAGAATTTGGCACTAAAAATAATATAGAGACACAGGTATCTATGGAGGAAAAGATGGCATGCGGTATAGGAGCCTGCCTTGCCTGTGTATGTAAGAGCAAAGATGTTGATGACCATTCACACGTACACAATAAGCGCATTTGTGCAGACGGGCCTGTATTTTATGCTGAGGAGGTGGAGCTTTAATGAATACAAAAGTAAATTTGGCAGGAGTGGAGCTTAAAAATCCTGTTATGGAAGCAAGCGGAACCTTCGGCTCAGGTATGGAATACAGCGAATTTGTAGATTTAAGCAGGCTTGGTGCCGTAGTAACAAAGGGCGTGGCAAACGTACCATGGCCGGGAAATCCCACACCTCGTATAGCTGAGGTTTACGGCGGAATGTTAAATGCAATAGGGCTTCAAAATCCGGGTATAGATGTATTTGTAAACAGAGACATACCGTTTTTGAAAAAGTATGACACAAAAATCATAGTAAATGTATGTGGAAAGACTACTGAGGATTATATAGAAGTAGTGGAAAGACTTAGAGATGAGCCTGTAGATATGCTTGAAATAAACATTTCCTGTCCTAACGTAAAGGAGGGCGGTATTGCCTTCGGACAGGATCCAAAGGCAGTTGAAGCTATCACGAGAGAAGTAAAAAAGCATGCAAAACAGCCTGTTATAATGAAGTTAAGTCCCAATGTAACAGATATTACAGTGATGGCAAAGGCAGCAGAATCAGGCGGAGCAGATGTACTTTCACTTATAAACACTATCACGGGAATGAAGATAGACGTGGAGCGTCAGAGATTTGCACTGGCAAATAAAACAGGCGGAATGTCCGGCCCTGCAGTAAAGCCTGTGGCAGTCCGAATGGTATATCAGGTGGCAAATGCCGTTAATATTCCTATTATAGGCATGGGCGGAATAGCTACGGCAGAGGATGCGTTGGAGTTTATTCTTGCAGGAGCAACAGCGGTATCGGTAGGTACAGCTAATTTCTTCAATCCTACAGCTACACTTGATGTAGTCAGTGGCATAGAGGATTACATGGAAAGACATAATGTGGAAGATATTAATGAACTGATAGGTATTGTAAAATAAAAATATTGCGCAAAGGCAATCACAAAGAGTGGCTGATAAAGTCAAATGCTATGGATTAAGCCTGTCAGATCAGAGACAGCAGCCTTTCAATGAAGTGATTGCAACAGGTATTATGAAAAGGCTTGAAATACGGCATATACCATATACAGTTATGTGGAATCAGGCGCACCTTATAGTGTGTGTGAGGATTTTGTTACAGCAGATACAGAACTTATTCCGGCATGGAGAATTATGCAGACAAAGAAGAAGGAAAATAATGTTTCAGTATACAGACATTTTGTCAACTGCTGTGAGAGTCTGGGAATAAAAGATGTTGTACCATTTTTGGACAGAATGATTGTACTTGACTATATCATTGCAAATGAAGACAGACACTTTAATAATTTTGGTGTGTTGAGAAATGCAGAAACTTTGCAATGGATAGGTATGACTCCTATTTATGACAGTGGAAGTTCACTTGGATATGACAAGATGCCGGCTGGGATATATGCAGAAAGAGATATAATATGTAAGCCGTTAAAAAAAAGTCATGAAGAACAGTTAAAACTGGTGTCTTCATTTAAGTGGATTGATTTTGCAAAGCTATCAGATGTAGAAGAGTTAATTTATGAAACATTTGCCATGGAAGGAGCATCAGACTATGTGGACGAGGCAAGAGCCAGGGCAATATGCGATACAACACAGAAGCGTATCAAAAATTTGTCTGAAATATCAATTCACTATACACCTTCAGAAAACACATCCACAGAAGACGATGTGGAAGAAAACATAGCAAAGGATTATTGAAAAATTTACAAGAGAATAAAACAAATGTTAAAGCAGACATAGATAATAAAAGATGACTGAAGACTTGAAATAGCTATAGTTGTTTATGAAAATGTGTGATATAATCATTTCTATAAATTTGAATTTTACGGAGTGGACAGAAATGAACTTAGAACTTATTCTAATGTCCGAAAATGACATTGCTGAATTTAAGAAAAATGTACAGTGTGCATTTCAAAAAGGATTTGAAGATGTGTTTGGTAAATGTGAAGAAACGATTCTTCCAGAAAAGGACATAGACCAATCCTTAAATGGTAAAGGTTCAGTAGCATATAAAGCTGTGTTGGATGGAGAAACTGTTGGTGGTGTGATTGTTGCAATCGACACCGAAACGCAACATAATCATCTTGACTTATTATATGTAAAAAGTGGTGTACAAGGAAAAGGT
>CAMENQ010000339.1 GCA_945928585.1 uncultured Roseburia sp.
AGTTTAAAAAAGAACATCTGGAGGGAAGAACCCCTAACCCATGTATAGTATGTAACCGTAAGGTAAAATGGGAGGCACTTTTAAAGAGAAGTCTTGATATAGGAGCAGATTATATAGCTACAGGTCATTACAGTAGAATAAACAGATTGGAAAATGGCAGATACGCCATAAAAAGGTCAGTGACAGACACAAAGGACCAGACATATGCACTTTATAACCTGACTCAGGAGCAGCTAAAGCATACCATTATGCCGGTAGGTGAATATACAAAGGATGAGATAAGAACCATTGCTGAAAGGATAGGCTTAAGGGTAGCATCAAAGCCTGACAGTATGGAAATATGCTTTATTCCTGACAATGACTATGCAGGCTTCATAAGGAGAAGTACTGATAAGACTATAGAAGCGGGAGATTTTGTTGACACAGATGGAAATGTTATCGGCAGACATAAAGGTATCATTCATTATACCGTAGGTCAGAGAAAGGGATTAAATCTGGCTATGGGTTATCCTGTATTTGTAAAAGCCATAGATACTGAAAATAACAGAGTAATTATCGGAAAAAGTGAGGATATTTTTACAGACAGGCTTAAAGCCGGAAAACTTAACCATATGAGTGAGGAAAGATTTTGTGAGGACAAGGTTTATCTTGGAAAGATAAGATATAATCACAGGGGAACGAAATGCAGAGTCAGATATATTGATGAAGATACAGTGGAATGTGTTTTTTTGGAACCGGTACGGGCAGTTACGCCGGGACAGGCACTTGTGCTGTATGACGGAGATTATGTGGCAGGAGGCGGAGTGATTATTTAATCGTAAGGGAAAGGAAAATAATATGAAAAAGTTTAAAGAAAATTATTTTACAATTATACTTATTTTGATAGTTATGGCAGTAAACATAGGAGCATTCGGAGCATATGTAAACAATGTTAAACACAGTCTTTTAGTCCAGACGGAAACACATATAGACAGCATAATGGATGAGGCTGCAGAGTGCATAAACATAAAACTTGATGAACAGAAAAACACAGTAGAAATGCTGTCACAGTTTATTACTACATTAGGCAGTCACGAAAATGTAAATGAAATATTTGAGGAAATGCTTTTAACCCAAAAAGAAAAATCAGGGTACAACGTTCTGGAAATGGTTCCCATAACCAGTGGAAAATCAAAGAATGATACAGATTACAGTGAGAAAGAATATTATAAAAATGCCATTAAGGGAAAGACAGTACTTGTTGAAGAAATGGAAGATGGAAATGTTACAAATATAGTAATGGCAACGCCTGTTTATGACAATAATGGAGAAATTTTCGCAGCACTTATAGCAAAAATGGATTCAGCAGCTTTTTACAAGGCAATAGAAATATCATCATTGGAGCAGAACGGTAAGTGCTTTGTTGTAAAAAAAGATGGTACACTTCTGTCAAAATCTGAAAACCTTTCTGGTGTAAGTAAAATAAATACTGTGCTTCCGGATAAGACAAATGCAGACAGCCTTATAAATGGTATGCGCTCAAGAAATTCAGGAGTAATTACAAGTGAAAGTGGAGGCGTAAAAAGATATATAGGCTATGAAAAACTGTCTTTTAATAAGTGGTATGTAGTGAGTATAATATCCTCAGATACAGTAGAAGCAAGCGTATCCGATATGGAAACAGATGTAGTTATACTTGGTGTGGAGCTTGGATTTATTTTTATAGTGTTGATTGCATATTTGATTTATACTATTATTACAAGAAAAAACAGGGAAAAAATGAATCTGGAGAGATATTTTATAGCTGCCAAATATGCGGATACCATTATGATAGATTACAGTATTTTAAAGGACACAATGTATTGTAACGAAAAATGGGAAAAATTGTTTGGATACCAACTTCCGAAAAGCAACGTTAAAGAAAAGCTTATGGATCATTTATATGAGGAGGATAGGGAAATATTCATAAATAAATATAAAGAACTGATAGAAAATAACAGGGAGACAGGCTTTTGCGCAAGAGTGCTGGATAAGGAAGGGAATCCGGCAAAATGCAGTTTTAAGCTGTTTCCAATATGTGAAAAAAAAGGCAAAATTATTAAAATTATTGGTTTTATAGAGACGGAGGAATAAATGATGGATAGAAATGATGTCATACGAAAAATAAAAGATGAAAAGCTTGTTGCAGTAGTCAGGGCAGAAAGTATGGATCAGGGCATAAAAATTGCAGAAGCAGTGACAAAAGGCGGTATTAATCTTATAGAGGTTACTATGACTGTACCCGGTGCAGTTGATATTATTAAGGAACTTAGTGAAAAATATAAAGGTACAGATGTTGTTATCGGAGCAGGCACTGTGCTTGACTCACAGACTGCAAGAATGGTTATACTTGCAGGGGCAGAATTTGTGGTAAGTCCTATGTTAAGCGAAGAAACTATGAAACTGTGCAACAGATATAAGGTCGCAGTAATACCAGGCGTTATGACTGTAAAGGAATCTGTGGAAGCATTGGAACTGGGAGCAGATATACTAAAGATATTCCCGGGTAATGCATATTCACCGGCCATCATCGGAGCGTTTCGGGGACCTTTGCCTCAGGCTTCATATATGCCTACAGGCGGAGTGGATGTTGACAATGTCTGTGAATGGTTAAAGGCAGGAGCAGTAGCTGTAGGAACCGGAAGCAGTCTTACAAAGGGAGCAAAGAGCGGTGATTATAAGGCTGTTGAGGAGAAAGCGGTTGAATTTGTAGAACAGGTAAGAAAGTTTGCATCACTTTAAAAGGTTAGTATACCTGTAGAAATATAACAGACATATTTAAAGAACAAAATATGTGTT
>CAMENQ010000340.1 GCA_945928585.1 uncultured Roseburia sp.
AGTTACCTCCTTTTCACATTTGATATTTAATGCTGTTTTTAATTATATTCTAACATAATTTTACAAATTATCAACTTGACAAAAAAAGACCCATAGCCCTTTCGAACTATGAGTCTAATATACATTTCACATACAAGAAGTTGTGTCAAATTTGAGTCAAACTCAAATTTCCAACCTCGCAAACCCTTGATTTTACAGGGCTTAGTCTAATGTGTATGGCATTAAAGCGATATGACGTGCTCTCTTTACAGCTACTGTAAGAGCTCTCTGATGCTTTGCACAGTTTCCTGTGATTCTTCTAGGAAGAATTTTTCCTCTTTCAGAGACATATCTCTTTAACTTGTTTATATCCTTGTAATCTATCTCGCCGTTTTTCTCTCCGCAGAATACACAAACTTTTTTTCTTCTGCGAACCGGTCTTCTTCTCATAGCACCATCGTTAGCGGCTTTTTCAGTTTTATTAACTGGCATAATCATTACCTCCTATAATTTAAGTGAATGGTAATCCCTCATCCTCAACACCGTCAGGAATGTTCATAAACCCATCCCCTGCTGCATTTATCGGCTCCGGTCTTGCACTTGGGGTATAATTACCCTCTGAGCTGCTGTTCTTACTCTCAGCAAACTCTGTATTTTCTACGACAACATCAGTTGTATACACTTTGTTTCCATCCTTATTTGTATAGCTTCCTGTCTGAATTCGTCCCTCTACAACAACCTTTGTTCCCTGATGTGTATATCTTTCAAAAAACTCTGCTGTCTTTCCAAATGCTACACATGAAATAAAATCAGCTGTCTGGTCATTGCTTCCATCACGCTTAAAACGTCTGTCAACAGCTAAAGTAAATCTTGCTATTGCCATAGAATTCTCTGACTGAGAATATCTTATGTCCGGGTCTCTTGTCAGTCTGCCCATAAGAATAACTTTATTCATACTATCTCCTATTCTCGTATAGTATGCGCGAAGCCTCTGCTTCTACTCTATACGTATCACTATGCTTCCTGCTTAACGCATAAGTATCTGATAACGTTCTCCATAATACGAATGTTCTGCTCTAATTCGTTTGGAGTATTTACATCAGACTCAAACTGAATGAAATAGTAATAAGCTTCCTTCATCTTCTGGATTTCATAAGCTAATTTCTTTTTGCCCCAGTCGTCAACGTTTGTTACTGTACCACCGAAACGTGTAATATACTCTTTTACCTTCTCGATTGTAGCAGTTCTTTCTTCTTCCTCAAGATTAACATTAACAACTACTGCTAATTCATACTTGTTCATGCTTTTTACCTCCTTTTGGTCTCTGGCCCATCTTCTGTGATGAGCAAGGAATTTGTTTACTCACAAATTAAGATTTTAACATAGGATGTCCTGAAATGCAAGTAGTTTTTTACCAATATAAAATATAAAATATTAAATAAGAATATCAGCGATGCTCCGCCTCTGACTCATCTATCTGAAAATTTTGCATATAATTGTTATTTCTTCTTTTTATAATATCATATCCCAGCAATCCGATGCCAACCGCTGCAACGACAATAATTCCTGCTATTCCTTTTATGTCATTTGCACTTTCGATGTTACCGTTACTGCTGCTTTTGTCATTGCTGTTACTGTTTTCACCGGAGCCTTTGCTGCCATCATGTTCATTGTTTTGATTATTTATATTTCCACTGTTTTTATCTGATTTCTGTTCATCATCTGCTCCTAATGTGGTTTCATCCATAGCGCTATCATCTTCACCTGCATAGCTGATATTTTCATTTGCGTAGCTTTTATTTTCATTTGTGTAGCTTAGTTCTTCGCTTATTAGTGAATGATTTGCATTTTTATTATTTTGCTGTTTTTTTTCACTTGTATTATTTTCTATATTATTGCTACTGCCTACGTCAGATATATCTATTTCTTCATATTCTTCTGTTTCCTCTCCATCCTGTAACCTTGAGGTGACTACGGAGAATATGCTGAAATGGTCTGATAAAAAGTACAATGTATTATTTACAACATAGCAGCTGATTTTTTTTAAACTGCCGTCATCCTCCTGCCTGAATACGTGATACTTTGCAGCTTCCTTTTTCTCTATTTTAATCATTACCTTGACTTTTCCGTCAGGCTGTACTTTTACTCTTACCTTTTCTCCCTCTTTTATTTCATTTTTATACAGCCATATGTCATAAATGTCTGTTGTAAGTATGTTGCTTACCCTGCTTTGGATTTCCTTTATTAAATCTTTGTACTGTGAAGTATTTTCTATTTTTTTTGCTTCGAGAAGAACATCTTCATCAAGGGCACCCTGTACTGATATATTAGTATCTGAAACTGATGTTATTACACGAACATTGTCATTCTGTTCCGTTCCTTGTGTGGAATCTTCCGTTTCAGTCTGGGATGTATTACCGGTTGTTTCATTTTGGATATTTCCAGTTGTTTCATTTTGGGTATTGCTGCTTGTCTGTTCCTCACTATAATTCTGATAATTTAAACCTATGGTTTCCTGCCAGTTTTCCTGTGATGTAATCTGTGACGGAAGCTTTGCCAACGCCTCTGCTTCTGTAATTTTATTGTCACCCAGCCAGATATATTGCAGTTTTGTCCATTTAGTCATATCCGGGAGTACTTCTACATCACAGCTTGCAAAATAAAAACTTTCCATATTAATCAGTCCTGACCATGACGATATTTGGGATGGCAGCGTTGTTCTGCTGGATATTTCCAGTTCCGTTAAATTTGTAAGCTCGCCTATAATCGTAAAGTCATTTACTGTGTCACTGTGATTCATC
>CAMENQ010000341.1 GCA_945928585.1 uncultured Roseburia sp.
TATGATGTAAAAACGGTGCCAACCGAATCCAGCCTCATTGGCAACACCAAAAAATCTGATAATGCCCTTCCGAAACAATTTATTAAAATGCATACTACAATAAATATACAAATTTCATACTTTTTTCTTAGTTTCATAACGTACTCCTTATCATTTCATCTTTATATTGGCCTTTGCAATGGTTTTCCAAATCAAAAATCCGTACTTTTGTCAGTATACTAAATATACATTGTCTCTTTTAGAATTCCCTGTATTAAAAATCAAGCCAGACTACCCTTTCCCGAAAAGAAAAGGGCAGTCCGGCTAAGTTATGTCTAAATTAATGATGGAACAACCTTATCCCCGTAAATGCCATAACCATTCCATACTTATCAGCGCACTCGATTACAAGGTCATCTCTGACTGAACCGCCCGGCTGAGCAATGTACTTAACTCCGCTCTTATGAGCTCTTTCGATATTATCTGCAAATGGGAAGAACGCATCTGAGCCTACCGTTACATCTGTAAGCTTATCAAGCCATGCCCTCTTTTCCTCCCTTGTAAATACAGGAGGTTTAACCTTAAATCTCTTTTCCCACTCGCCATCAGCAAGTACATCCATATACTCATCGCCAATATACACATCGATAGTATTGTCTCTGTCTGCTCTGCCAAGTCCGTCAACAAACTGGAGATTAAGAACCTGAGGAGCCTGTCTTAAGAACCAGTTGTCTGCCTTTTGTCCTGCCAGTCTTGTACAATGTACTCTTGATTGCTGTCCTGCTCCGATTCCGATAGCCTGACCGCCCTTTACATAGCATACCGAATTTGACTGTGTATACTTAAGGACAATAAGAGAAACCTTCATATCTATAAGAGCTTCCTTTGAAACCTCCTTGTTCTTTGTAACAATATTTGAAAGAAGGTCACCGTTTATATCCAGTTCATTTCTTCCCTGTTCAAAGGTAATTCCAAATACCTGCTTTCTCTCTATTTCAGCCGGCTTGTAATTCTCGTCTATCTGTATTATATTATATCCGCCCTTTTTCTTCTGCATAAGAAGCTCCATAGCCTCCTCTGTATATCCCGGAGCTATCACGCCATCAGAAACTTCTCTCTTTATAAGTCTTGCAGTGTCTGCATCACAAACATCTGAAAGTGCTATAAAATCTCCAAATGATGACATTCTGTCTGCACCTCTTGCCCTTGCATATGCACAAGCCAAAGGTGAAAGCTCGCCAAGGTCATCTACCCAGTAAATTTTTGCAAGGGTATCATCAAGAGGAAGTCCTACTGCCGCACCTGCAGGTGAAACATGCTTAAATGATGTAGCTGCCGGAAGTCCTGTAGCCTCCTTAAGTTCCTTTACAAGCTGCCAGCCGTTAAAAGCATCAAGGAAATTAATATATCCCGGCTTTCCGTTTAACACCTTAACAGGCAGATCACTTCCATCCTCCATAAAAATCCTTGATGGTTTCTGATTTGGGTTACATCCGTACTTTAACTGTATTTCGTTCATTTTCTCCTCCATATTTTAAAATATTATTATTAAATTTCGCCGCCAAAATCACTAAAGCAACAGCAAAAATTCGTCCCAACTAAAAATTCGCGAATGCGAATTTACAAGCGCCGCTGCCGTGCGGCGCTTTTTTATTTATTTTTATTTATTATTCGTGTCTCATACTTCCCAGTTTCAATATCAATAAATCTTACAAAAAGCGACACCTTATTTTCCTCATTAAGATTTGTCCAAATCATATCTGCAAACTGGTCAATGTCTCCATCTATGTCTACAAGCTTTGGCTCGCCCTCAAAGCTTGGCAGTGGATTTCCGTCATGCATATATGTGTGAATAAATCTTCCCTCTCCTGCCACAGGTCTGTCATAGCTGTATGTATATCTGTCGCAGCAGTCAGGATTTCCGTTATTGCTTTTAAGAATAGACATCTGGAAATCAAATTCTCCATCTGATACGTGCATAACTCCTGATATTCTAGGTGTATAATTTGGACCATCCGGCTCAAATTCTCTGCTTCTTAAAGACTCCTCAAAAGAAAGCTGGTTATCCATACCTTCATATATGGTGTCTGTCTGGTCTCCGTTTGTAACTATGGTGTTTCTGCCTAAAACTCTGACCGGTGCATATATTATAAGACTTGGGTCTTCAAGCTTAGACGGATCAAATGCTTCTGTCCTGATGCCTTCTCCATCCTGAACAAACACTCTGTTACGGCTGTTTACGCTTCTTCCCATAATGAAATATGCTGTTACGGCTTTCTTACCATCCTTACTTCTTCCTATGACTATACCTCTGCCCGGATAAGTATTTGCACTAAGTTCGTTTGCGAGTGATAGCTTATTCATTTTTTTCCTCCGTTCCGAAGCGTTTCTCTTTAGATATTTTCAGAAAAATATGACGCTTCTCTTATGAATACTTTATTGTTACAATATACAAAAAGCCGATTACCTGAGCACACACTTAAAACAGCTATAGTATAATGTGCATGCCCAGGCGGTCGGCTTAAAAATCCAAATATCTGTAATCCGCTCCCTGTAGGTTCCCCTACCACAGATAAAAATAAAGCATCATTACTAATTCCTGTCTGCAGACTACCGCTTTTTGGAATCTGTTACTCTTTGCTTTAATTTCTCATCTGCTTTCCGCCAGTTACGGTTACTTTCAGGAAAACACCTTTTGATATTAATATGGTACACTGCATTTATAAAAAATTCAAGTAAAATTTTATATTTGTGTATTACATTTTTCCGTTTTGTCCGTCTGCTTCTGCCTT
>CAMENQ010000342.1 GCA_945928585.1 uncultured Roseburia sp.
AGGAAAAAACAGAGGATATAGTAAAGGAAGCAGGAGGAACCCTTACGGCGGAGGATGTGCAGGGGCTCATACTAAACATAAAGTATGAAAATGACAGTATGGATTGTGTTACGGCAACTTCATTAAAGTTATTCTCGCTTGATAAAAGTGTGGAGGAGTGTTTTGACAGGTATATGGAAAGGTTGCTGTGATGTTCAGCCGTTGCAATAAAGGATAAAGAGTTATTTAATTCAGTCCATATTGCCGAACTTAGCGTAGAATGGGCTGATGGTCAGGACATTTGCCCGGACGATTTATATTATTCCAGTGTTCCGGTGTAATATTTGGATAAGCCATCACTATTTAGGGTAGTGGTGGCCATTTTTTAATTCTCTAATTATATAAGTCAACAGTTAGTTGAAAAATATTAGCACTCATTTTAAATGAGTGCTAATATTTTTCTTGACATTTGATTAAGTTTGCGTTACCATATATTTCAGACGGAAAAAGATAGACAGTATATGTAAAGTTTATCTTTTTCAAAAATCATAAAAATATCAGATATACGAAAACGGAGGTGAAAAAAATGGCAGAAAAACATGGAAATCTTTCAATTAACAGTGACAATATTTTCCCGATTATTAAGAAGTGGTTATATTCAGACCACGACATATTCTTCAGAGAATTAATATCAAATGGCTGTGATGCCATAACAAAGCTTAAAAAACTTGATATGATGGGAGAATACCAGATACCTGATGACAATAAGTTTAAGATTCAGGTTCTTGTAAATGACAAGGAAAAAACACTTAAATTCATAGATAACGGTCTTGGAATGACTGCAGATGAGGTTGAGGAATACATAAACCAGATAGCATTTTCAGGAGCTGAGGCATTTATAAACCAGTATAAGGATAAGACAAATGAAGACCAGATTATAGGTCATTTCGGCTTAGGCTTTTACTCAGCATTTATGGTAGCTGATAAGGTTACTATAGACACACTTTCATATAAGCCTGATGCAGCACCTGTACACTGGGAGTGCGATGGCGGAACAGAGTTCGATATGAAGGATGGCAAAAAAGAGACAATAGGAACAGAGATTACTCTTTACTTAAATGATGACAGCCTTGAGTTTGCAAATGAATACAGGGCAAGAGAAGTTATTACAAAGTACTGTTCATTTATGCCTACAGAGATTTTTATTGAAAAGGAAAATGGTGAGCCTGAATACCAGACTGTACTTCCTGAGGAGGTTACAGAGGAGGACACTGTTGTTGAGACTATAGTAGAGCCTGAGCAGACAGAGGAAAAAGAAAATGAAGACGGCACGAAGGAAACAGTAGTAGTAAAGCCTGAAACCACAAAGAAAAAGATACTTAAGCGTCCTGTAGCCATAAATGATACCACACCGCTTTGGACAAAGCATCCTAACGAATGTACGGATGAAGAGTATAAATCATTCTACACAAAGGTATTCCACGACTTTAAGGAGCCGCTTTTCTGGATTCACTTAAATATGGATTATCCGTTTAACTTAAAGGGTATATTATACTTCCCTAAATTTAACAACGAATACGATACACTTGAGGGAGTTATAAAACTCTATAATAACCAGGTATTTATCGCAGACAATATTAAAGAAGTTATACCTGAGTTCCTTATGCTGTTAAAGGGTGTAATTGACTGTCCTGATTTACCGCTTAATGTATCAAGAAGCGCATTGCAGAATGATGGTTTCGTAAAGAAAATTTCAGATTATATTACAAAGAAGGTTGCAGACAAACTGTCAGGTATGTGCAAGACTGACAAGGAGTCATACGAGAAATACTGGGATGACATTAATCCATTTATTAAGTTCGGCTGCTTAAAGGATGAAAAATTCTGCGAGAAGATGAATGATTACATTCTCTTTAAGACAATAAACGGAAAGTATGTCACACTTCCTGAATACCTTGAAGCAGGTAAGGAAAAATATGAAAATAAAGTATTTTATGTGACAGATGAAAAGACACAGGGACAGTATATTAAAATGTTTAAGGATGAAGGCATGGATGCAGTTATACTTAAGCACAATATTGACAATCCGTTTATTACACATCTTGAGCAGAAAAATGAAAATGTCAAGTTCTTTAGAATAGATACAGACCTTACTGACAACTTAAAGGCAGAAACCACTGAGGATGATAAGAAGGCGCTTGAGACAGCCAATACAGAACTTTCCGAAATCTTCAAAAAGGCACTTAACAATGATAAGCTGGAAGTAAAGGTAGAAATGCTTAAGGATAAGAATATATCCTCTATGGTTACATTGTCAGAGGAAAACAGACGTATGGCAGAGATGATGAAGATGTACGGTATGTCAGGCATGGATGCTTCTATGTTTGGAAATCAGGTTACACTTATTCTTAATGCGGGAAATGATATGGTTAAATATATACAGAATAATAAGGATTCTGAAAATGTTCCTATGTTCTGTGAGCAGCTTTATGATTTGGCAATGATTAGTCATGAGCAGCTGGCACCGGAAGCTATGACTAAGTTTATTGAGAGAAGTAATAAAATTATGATGCTGCTTGCAAAATAAAACCAGGGCGATAAACGGTTCAGCCGGATTTTAAGATATACAGGGCTGCACTGTCCGGTGAACACGTATACTTTAATCGTAAAAGCATCGGAGCCGATAAGAAATTCATTAAATTATATAAGGCTATATTCTAAGCGTCGGTCATAACTCGGAACAGGCTAAAAAGCAGCCTGTTCCTCAGACAGATGACCTATGCTAAGAAC
>CAMENQ010000343.1 GCA_945928585.1 uncultured Roseburia sp.
AATGACACAATAAATAAAACAGTACTTGGCAAATGTGATATAGCCATGAGGAACGAATTTTTAATAATATTCTTAACAGTATTGGAAAATCTCGCCTGCATAGGAAGCATGTATACAATTCCCATCGCAATGATAACAGATACAATGACAACACATACTGATAATACTTTTCCAAACTTCATTCCTGATAAAAATACGATCCAGTAATCCCCTAAAATAACTGCAAGCATCACAAGCATAATAAGCCATAATATAGTAGACTGTTTGAAGTTCTCCTTAAATGCCTTCCAAAATCCTCTTACTATATAGCTCTCCTCATCCTTAGTCATTTTATATGCTATATAATAGCCCGCTGTAATAGAAGCTCCTGCTGTAACAATTGGTATACTGAACAAAATCACCATGACATTAAGTATCATTATGTCACCCAATCTGTTCAGAAAATTCATAAATGGACTGTCAATTTTAAACATATATACCCCATACCTTTCCATAATCATAAATTTAGTCTGACATTGAGTATAATACTATGTTTTATTTTTCTTTTCAACAAATCCATCTAAAATCAATTTGTGAAATTCTTATAAACCTGCTGGAAATTATGTTTTAATTTCTTATACATGGTAAGTGCTACCTGTGCCCTCTGCATTGCCTTATCCATGATCTCATCATAATTTCTTAAGAGTGTATCAGCAACAATGCCTTCATATTTTCCTGATATAATACCATTATTAAGTTCTTCTATTATCTGTTCCTTGGAATATGCCTCTCTATAGGATTTTGGTTCTCCCATATTGATAACCAGTTCAGCTATCTGGAGTATAGCCTGCTTTGTATTCATTGCACTGCCTTTAAGTCCCCTTGGATAACCACTTCCGTCAAATCTCTCATGGTGCGCTGATGCGATGTCAATAATGCTTTGTGACAATCTTCCCTCAAGTGCCTTTTCCATAGTTTCTACATGGGTATGTACAAGATTAAGCTCCTCTTTAGTTAATTTTCTTGGCAGCTCAAGTATTGACTTTGGAATCGAAAGCATACCTATATCATGAAGCAGGGCTGCATAGTATATCTCATTTTTATCAAGTTCACTTATCTGCAGCTTTCTTCCAAGTTCACGGCTTACATATATCGTAGCTATCGTCTCAGGTACCATGCTTTCCTGCTTAAACCCTGTACTGTACATTAACAGTTTGATATATTTTTCCTTTTCTTCATCAGAAAGGAGCACATACTCAACGCTCTCTTCATATTCTTTACGATATGAACCATCTTCAATTTTGCTGAAAATATCATATTTATCAACAGCATCATACAAGAGCTGGCATGCATCCGGTGAATACTTCGTGCCTTTATACCTGTCAAGCAGTTTATGATTGAATTTATCAGCAAATGCCCCGTGCCATATATCTATTATCTCTGCAACTTTAAGAATCTCAAGTTCATCTTTATATTTGTAATCAAGGTTTTTAGTTGTGTCATAATCCATGTGATGATACAGTATCATTTTGGACTGTTCTTCAAGAGGTGACAGATACTTTAATGCAAGATAGCCATAAATAGAATGAGGCAGTGGATTTTTAGTTTCAAATGAAAGCGGCTTTCGTACATTGTCAGTTCTGTGCGCCCCCATATCATGTACCATTGCAAGTATCATAAAATCAGCTATCTCATATTTCTCATAGCCACCCTTACATTCAAGCATTCGTGACATAATATAACTTACACGTTCGCAATGCTTTGCAAGTGGTTCATCCATTAACTTCATGGTTTCGCCAATAAGATAAAACAAATTTTTACTGGTAATATATTCTACAGCCATGCCAAACGCACCTCCATATTAATACATAACATCATCTGTTTACTATTTTTTCAAAATACGCTCCATTGGTGTATAGATAATGCCATCATTTGTCTTTGTCCTGTCAGTATCAGTAAATCCAAGTTTATGATAAAAGCCTACTGCATAAGGAGCAGCATTTACGGTGATGACTTTAAATCCTTCCTCAAGCAGCACATAATTACTCACATATTCAATAAGCGCCCTTCCTATTCCACATTTATGGTAAGAGGCCTCAACAAAAAGAAGTGAAATATGTGTTTCATTTCTAAGAGAAATCATTCCCACAATTCTGTTGTGGTCATAGGCGCAGAAAAGCTGATATGAACCTATAACAAACATCCTGTAAAGTGTAGAATCTGTTACAAAATCCCGAAAACTCTCGATTCCTTCTTGCGTATAATCAGCAGCCTCAAATTTCATAAATGTGCGCCATGCAAGTGACATTGCGTCATCCCACTCTTCACGATACGCAGGTCTTACCTGTATAGGTGCTGCTTTTATAATATTTGTTTCCTTTCTTCCCATAATCATTATGATTCTCTTCCTTCTAAAAATTTATGTTATAATACCACTTTAAATTTATAGTCCTGAAAATAGCATCTAACGACATTATAACACATATTGTCAGAAAATTATATATAATATTTTTGTTATTCAGAATTTTGTTCTGAATTTTCTTTTTTATATAATGTGGTACACATAACAAATTCCGGAATGATAAATTCCGGAACCCTAATAATCATTTATTCTAAAGAATCAATATATTTCATATAGTTCACTACCATAAGTGCTATCTTAAATGTTAATGCATCATCAAACTTCCTTATATCAAGGCCTGTAGCCTGATGAAGCTTCTCAATTCTGTATACAAGCGTATTTCGATGTACAAAAAGCTGTCTTGATGTCTCAGATACATTAAGATTA
>CAMENQ010000344.1 GCA_945928585.1 uncultured Roseburia sp.
TCCTCGTCACCATTTAGCATTGCTTCATATGCTTCCGGATTTTCTTCAATCTTTTTATCATTTTCCTCAGCACTTTTTATATCATACAGTGAACTCATTTCATTATATACATACACATCGCAGGCAGGTGTAATGTCTTTAAACTTTACTTCAAACTGAACACCCATGCCTAAGCCGCTTGCATGATGTATATATATACTTTTAACATTAACCTCATAGTTTTCAAGCTTAGTTTCCTTTATTGAATTTACTGACTCACTGCCTGATGAAGAATTTATTGATTTATTATTTTCATCTGTTCCACAGCCTGAAATCATAAGTAAATTACTTATAATAACTGCGGTTATCACCCCTGTTTTCAATAGTTTTCGCCTTCTCATAGTTATTACCTCCTTATTTTTATAATTTATACTTTATATACATTATAGTACCTGTATATTCTACATCTCCATCCATTAATCCATATCTTCCTATGCCCTCATCAGTCCATTATTAGTAAAACTGGTAATTTAATCAACGATTTCTCCTATTTCATCTATAAACCTTGATACTCCTGTTTCCTTTCCATACCTTTCCTTACAATGAAAAATATACAGCTTTCTTTTCGCCCTTGTCATTGCCACGTAGAACATTCTCCGCTCTTCCTCCATATCAGCATTAAGTACTGATTTTTTATGGGGAGTGATGCCTTCATTTGCATCCATTATAATAACAGTGTCATACTCTAAGCCTTTAGCGCTGTGCATAGTGGAAAGCTCCACACAGTCCTTCATATCCCATCTTTGTTTTGCCTGTTTCTTAAGCTCACTGCCATACTCCTCAATATGCTTAAACCATTCCTCATATGTTTTAAATGCTTTAGCGGTTTCCGTCAGCTCATCCAATATATCAAAAAGCTCCTCTGCCTTTATTCTCCTGTAATCAGCATATTCAGTCAGAAAATCCTCATAGCCGATGCCATGTCTTATATAATTTATTGCTGCGTAAGGATTCATTTTCTTTAAAAGTCTTAAATCATATTCCAGTTTAAAAATTCTGTCAAGCATATAATCCTTATCGCTGTAGGCTCCTTTAATATTATTAAGGTCTACTGTAGGACTGTCAAACACCTGCCGGCTTATATATCTTTTAGGCTTATTTATTATCTGCAGAAAATCGCTTCGTTCCCTGCTTCCAAGTGCAATTCTTATATATGCCAGTATATCCCTTGCTATAAAATGTTCATATATATTTGGAACTGCATCCTTCATTCTAAAAGGTACATTATACTCCATAAGCTTTTCCACCAGTACTCCCGGTATGTTATTTGTCCTGTACAATACGGCAATGTCACTTAATTTTCCGCCTGCCTTTATGTGGCTGTCTATAATGTGCAGAATATTAATACATTCCTCTGTATTGTTTTTAAATTCCCTTACTTCTACTGCATTTTCCTTTTTTTCTGCTTTTTTTGATGTATCATTTATCAGTTCAGCATTTTCCCTTTTTTGTATTAAAGCGTTTTCTGCTGCCTGTTCTTTTTTTTCTGCATTTTCTGCCGTTTTTACAGCTCTGATATTTTTTTTGTATCTTCGTTCATTACACTTTATAAGATTTCCTGCCTTCTCTACAATCTCTGCATTTGAACGGTAATTTATATCAAGCACTATCTGCCGTACTTCTTTAAATTCCTTTGGAAAATTCAGCATAATCTCAGGCTTTGCTCCCCTGAAACTATAGATAGACTGGTCATCATCACCCACTATAAATATATTGTTTTCAGGCTTTGCCAAAAGCTTTATGACCTCATACTGCACCCTGTTAATATCCTGAAATTCATCAATTAATATATACTGATATTTTTCCTGCCACAATGCCAGAATATCAGGTCTTGCAGTAAAAAGGTCATAACACATTACAAGCATATCATCAAAATCAATAAGATTTTTACGAATAAGCCTGTCATTATAGTTTTTATATATTTTCTTAAAAACATCCTCTCCGCAGTTTTTTGAAAAATAATGCTCCAATGAAAGCATTTCACTTTTCACCATACTTATCTCACTTATTATGCCGCTTATAAATTCATTCTCATCATCTATCTCAAGATTTATGTCCTGAATTATTTCTCTTATAATAGCAAACTTTTCCTCTTCCCTAAGGATATTTTCTGCCCTGTAATTATAAGCATATTTAAGTATTTTAAAATAGACCGCATGAAATGTACCAAAGGTAACAGGGTAATTCCGGTTACAGGTAAGTCTGTTAAACCTGTCCTTCATCTCTGTCGCTGCTGCTTTTGTAAAAGTAATAACAAGTATATTTGACGGATTTACCCCATACTTTTCTATAAGTGTTTTTGTCCTGTATGTAATAACCGTAGTTTTGCCGCTTCCCGGTCCCGCTAACACCATACAGCTTCCTTTGTAGAAGTCTATGGCTTCTCTCTGTGTATCATTTATGTTCATATATTATGAAAGCTTCTCTATTCCGATTTTTATTCTTCTTATAGTTTCATCCTTGCCAAGTATCTCCATTATTTCAAATGCACCACCCGGTGTCATCTGCTTTCCTGATACTGCTGTACGGATAGGCCATAAACCTGTTCCGTTCTTTATGCCCTTGTTTTCTATATATTTCATACAGACATCATGAAGATTATCAAGGCTGAAATCATCTGTGTTTTCAAGAATCGGAAGTATCTCTGTCAGTACCTCAAGTGAAATCTCAGGATTTGTCTTCATCTTCTTATGT
>CAMENQ010000345.1 GCA_945928585.1 uncultured Roseburia sp.
TTTTAGAGAATTTTTGCGCTTTGCAGAGCTTGAGAGTGGCATATTATATGCAAGAATTGATTCAAAGCATAATATACTTTCCTTTTTAATGCCACATTTTTCAGACAGGCTTCCGGCGGAAAATTTTGTTATATATGATGGAACTAGCAAGACATTTGGACTTCATCCAAAATATAAGCAATGGTATCTTGTCAGCGGCATGGAAATGGATGAGAATGATTTAGTGTATTCTTCATTGGAAAAGGAATATCAGGAGCTATTTAAAGGTTTCTGCAGCAGTATAGCGATAGAGTCAAGGATAAACCCTAAATTGCAGATGAATATGCTGCCTCTCAGGTTCAGACCTAACATGACAGAGTTTAAAAAATAGAGTTTTGGCAGAATAATATTACTAAATAAAATTTAAAGAAAAAATTATATATAATGATATCAATATGAAAAATGAACAAAATTAGAACTTAAATATTATTAAATAGTACTAAGAAAATAGGACAAAAGACACAATTAAATAAGGAAAAACTATGAAAGGTGACAAAAAGCATGCAAAGGCATTTACTTTAGTTTGCTTTTGTGTATAATAGACTCTTGAAAGTATTAAAAACTTTATCTGATATATTTTTTAAATCAGATAGGTGTTTGTTGTGTTTTTTTCAACAAAGAAAGGCAGATGTACCATGATTGAACGTAAAATTAAAATGAGACCTGAGGAGGTCAAAGATTTTGTTAACGAAGCATCAAAATGTGATTTTGATATCGATATCTTCTATAATCACTTTGTTGTTGATGCTAAATCAATTCTTGGTGTAATGGGGTTGGATTTTAATTCTATTTTAACTGTAAAGTATGCAGGATATAATGGAGATTTTGAGAATTGTGTAAATAAGTTTGCAGTTGCATGCTAATCATTACACAAATTTATTAAATTTTATGTTGTAAAAGTGAGGCGACTCCCTGTAAATGTTTAAGTGTTATGCTATTATCATTTATAGGGAGTTTTTTCGTTATCATTATTTTTGTGGAAAATTGCTATGATGCTATGGAGGCATGAAATGGAAATACACGTATCTGTAAGACAGCTTGTGGAGTTTATTATGCGGGAAGGCGATATAGATAACAGAAGGACAGGTGGCTCTGATACTGCAATGCAGGAGGGCGGCAGAATTCACAGAATGATTCAGAGAAGAATGGGGAGTGAATATCATGCCGAGGTAGGACTTAAATATGTATGGAAGACCCTTGATTATGATGTTATTGTTGAAGGGCGTGCTGATGGTATAATTGACCGTAATATGGAACTTAGGACAGGAAAATTAAAAGAGAACATCAGGCTGGGTATAGAAAAAGAACAGAATGCACAAAATGAGCAGTTTTTAGAAAATGAAATGGAACAGACATTTTCAGAGCCAAGCACAGATAAGGTTGTGATAGATGAGATTAAGGGGACGTATAAAGAACTTAAAAGAATCACAAAGCCTGTGCAGGTGCATTTGTCACAAGCTAAATGTTACGCATATATTTATGCAAGTCAGAATGGGCTGGATAATATAGGCGTGAGACTAACATACTGTAATATTGATACAGAGCAGACTAAGTATTTTCATGAGGATTATACATTTATAGAGTTAAAAAACTGGTTTTACGAACTGATGAATGAATATAAAAAGTGGGCGGATTTTCAATATAACTGGACAAAGATGAGGACAGATACAATAAAGCAATTGGAATTTCCGTTTCCATACAGAGATGGACAGAAGGAACTTGTGTCGAATGTGTATCGTACTATATATCATAGAAGAAAATTATTTATAGAGGCTCCGACTGGTGTAGGAAAGACTATTTCTACAATTTTTCCGGCAGTAAAGGCTATGGGAGAAGGACTTATAGAAAAAGTATTTTATCTTACTGCCAAGACCATAACAAGGACAGTTGCCCAGGAGTGTTTTAACATGCTTGGTCAAAATGGACTTAGAATGAAAACAGTGGTATTAACTGCAAGGGATAAAATATGTCCGATGGATGAAGCTGAGTGTAACCCTGATGCCTGCCCCTATGCAAAAGGACATTATGACAGGATTAATGATGCAATGTATGAACTCCTGCAAAAGGAAGATCATTTTTCAAGAGATGCAGTTTTTGAATGTGCACATAAAAATATGGTATGTCCATTTGAACTAAGCCTTGATATGAGCCTTTTTTCAGATGCGGTTATATGTGACTATAATTATGTATTTGATCCAAAGGTTTATCTGAAACGATTTTTTGCTGAAGGCACAGGAAGAAAAGATTATGCATTTTTGATTGATGAAACGCACAATCTGCTTGAACGTGGAAGAGAGATGTATAGCGCATCCCTTGTCAAAGAAGATTTCCTTAAAATAAAGAAACTTGTTAAGGATGCAGCTCCAAAACTGGAGAGAAAACTGGAGAAGTGCAACAAAGAGCTGCTGGCTTTAAAAAGAGAATGTGAAGATTACAGAAAGGTAGAAACATTAGCTCCGTTTGTAATGGCACTCACAGGTGCATACAGCATGCTTGATGAGTTCCTTGATGAACATGATACATTTCCGGAGAGAAAAGAAATACTGGAATTCTATTTTCAGGTAGCTCATTTTCTTAATATGTACGAAATAATGGATGAAAGCTATGTGACCTACAGTCAGATTATGGCTGACGGAAATTTTATGATTAAGCTATTTTGTGTAAATCCTGCAGGTAATCTTAAACTTTGTAT
>CAMENQ010000346.1 GCA_945928585.1 uncultured Roseburia sp.
CAGGTTAGATTGCTATCCTCCAAGTGTAACATCCTGTTTTTCATACCATTCAAGCGCATTGAGAAAATCTGAATCCGTATAGTCAGGCCAGTAATGGTCAATGACATAGAAATCAGAGCACACACTCTGCATGGGTAGAAAGCCGGACAATCTTCGCATTCCGCCAAAACGTATCAGAAGGTCTATACGTGAAATGTCAGAAGAGTATGGTTTTCCATCGCTCTGAATATGCGATAAATCCCATTGCAAACCGTAGTTTACAAGAAAATTCAGACGGATACCGCCGCCATTTACGGGAGTTCGTTTCGTATAGGGAAGCAGCTCTTCTGGAAAACATTTGGACTGGGTATTGCCAATGACTAAGAGGTCTGGACTTCTTTTTTTAGTAATTTCCGACTGCTTTTGCCATGCGTAACAGTTTCACACCGGGCAGCAGACCATATTGATATCCTTCTTTCTATGAAAATAATAATGGCGGAAATTTTATATATGATAATTTTTATTTCCGGTTAACATAATTATACCCATAATAATTAGGTTTTAATCAAAAATATAGGGCTTTGAGGAGGCAGTATAACAATTGTCATGCTTCCTTGTCAATTGACAAAGCCGTTTCTGAAAAATATAATAGATAAGAGTATATATGAAATTTAGGAAATCTGATTTGGAATGATAGATGCTTATTATAGCCGTGGTTGTGACTCATATGAGCCTTTTAAGGATACAGAGATTGCTAAAAATGATAATTTCAGGAAACACATGAACCGGTATAATGTGATTCGTCTTGATATTTCATCATTTTGGGATTCTTATAAGGATAATATTGTTGAAAAGATTGTGGAATATATTTTTGATGAATTGAAGGAAGTATATGGTGAACAGATTGATTGTACGAAGATGATCAATTCAGTTATTATGTCTATTTATCAGAAAACAAAAATTCCTTTATGAAGGGTTAAAGTATGATGTACTGAAGATGCTTGTGGGTGGGAAAGTTCCTGCCGATACGGAAACTTTTGGAAATGATCTGTTTGAAATATCTTCCAAGGATGAAGCACTGACAGCATTGATCCATTTAGGATACCTTGCATATGATGAAGAAGAAGGTAGTGCATATATACCCAACTATGATAGTATAATATCGTAATTATGTAATCTTATTAAATCTGGAGAGGTTTGGGCTTAATTTATGACATACAATTCATTGGGATTTATTGCTTTTTTTGCAGTATTTTTGATTATATACCTGTTAATGCCTAATGTGAAGTTAAGGCAGGTTGTGATTCTGACAGGAAATCTTATCTTCTATAAACTGGCAGGGAGCTTCAGGCTTTTAGCTATTCTTCTTACCACATCTGTAATCGTATATGCTGTTTCAAGGTGTATTGAACATATATATGCAGGATACGATGAGGAGAAAACAGGACATACACCTAAAGAACAGGCGGCCATTTTTGCCTCTTATAAAAAGAAAAGTAAAAAATACCTTGTTGCAGGAATTGTACTGATAGTTGGTATGCTTTTCGTTGTTAAAATCGGAAAGCTTTTAAACATTTCTTCCATTCTTATACCTGTTGGAATTTCATATTATACATTTTCATCTATCGGTTATCTGCTTGATATTTACTGGAAAAAAGCTAAATGTGAGCATAATTTCTTAAAGCTGCTTTTATGCATGACATATTTTCCGCACATTGTGCAAGGACCAATCGGACGCTACGACAAACTTTTAAAACAGTTTGACGCACTGCCTGCTTTTAACTATGAGAGGGTATGTTTTGGCTTACAGCGTATGGTGTGGGGATATTTTAAGAAGATAGTGGTTGCTGACAGAATAGCACTTTATACATCGACAATCTTTGGAGCACCGGCAGAATATGCAGGGGCGGAGATAGGGCTTGCAGTAATTCTATGTGCAGTAGAACTTTATGCCGATTTCTCAGGCTGCATGGACATCGTATGCGGTGCTGCACAGACTATGGGAATGACGCTTGATGAGAACTTTAAAAGACCGTTCTTGTCAAAAAGTGCGGCAGAGTTCTGGAGAAGATGGCATATCACTCTCGGCACATGGTTCAAGGATTACATATATATGCCAATCGCAATGAGTCCGCGCTTTATGAAATTTGCTGTTAATATAAGGAAAAAGCATGGAAACAGAGCTGGTCAAATTGTATCCAGCGCAATTCCACTTGCAATTGTATGGCTTTTGACAGGTTTGTGGCATGGAACCGGAAGCGACTACATTGTGTGGGGATGCTACTGGGGAGTACTCATAATTCTGGGGACAGTACTTGCATCGGAGTTCAAGGAGATTAATACTAAGCTTAAAATAGATGTGAAAAGTTTTGGCTTTGGACTTTTTCAGATGATAAGAACATTTCTGATATTCTGCGGCGGAAGAATGCTTACAGTGACAGGTTCACTTTCAGGGTTTATAATGCTTGTAAAGGGACTGTTTTCGGAGCACAGACTGTGGATATTCTTTGACGGTTCGCTATACACATATGGACTTGACCAGAAGAATTTTATGGTAGTGATATTTGGCATTTTGCTCATGTGGGCAGTGGACATATTGCAGGAAAAAATGAACATAAGGGAAACACTTGCAAAACAGCCGCTGGTATTTCGCTGGCTTATATACTACAGCGGGATTGTGTTTGTACTTATATATGGAATGTACGGTTCGGCTTATGATGCAGCAAGCTTCGTATACGGAGGCTTTTGA
>CAMENQ010000347.1 GCA_945928585.1 uncultured Roseburia sp.
ATATTCAAAGTATTATAAGACTTTTGCAAATGTTTTACAGATTAGAACAGTATCATCTGAATATCTTGTGGCAATGAAACTCATGGCAGGACGCCAATATAAAAATGATTTATCTGATATTGTGGGTGTGCTGATTGAGCAGGAAGAACGGAATGAGCCATTGACATTTGAAAAAATTCAAAAGGCTATAATCGATTTATACGATTCTTATAGCCGAATACCGGAAGATTCCAGAGTTTTTATTGAAGCTGTTTATAAGAAAGCAGATTTGCACTCTTTTTACAAACAGTGTAGAGAACTTGAACAGGAAAATAAGGATGTATTAGTTGGATTTCAGGAAAATTATCCGGGTGTGCTCAATGGTGACAATCTTGCTGATATTTTGAAAGCTGCTAAGGCGAAAAAACAAAAATAAATAGATATAGGAATGAAGAATGTATGCCATTCAAAACATAATAAATCTAAAAATGCAGAAGGTCATAAAAACGCAGAAAAAATTCAAGTAGAGGTTATGTATAATTAAGACATATTTATGAAATAAAAATCATACATTGTACAAATCAAACTACTGGAGTTACTTTTGAAAGCATATATTGAAGAGAGAGCTATAGAAATAGCCCATTATATCATTAATGAAAATGCTACGGTAAGACAAACTGCTAAGGCGTTTGGGGTAAGCAAGAGTACCGTACATAAGGACATAACCGAAAGGCTCATCCAAATAAACCCCACCCTTGCAGGTCAGGCAAGAGTCGTGCTTGACACAAACAAATCAGAACGCCACATAAGAGGCGGACTGGCTACAAGAGAAAAATATCTGCATCAGCATGGTAAGAAATAACTGTTTAACTACCTGCCCGGCTTGGATGGCAATTTTAAAAACTGCCACCCAAGCCAAAGCCCATTTTTACACAGTCAGTAAATCCTGCACCAAAGGTAAAATCATAGAATACACGGCATATTAAAATATGTTACATCTTCAGCCTATATCCGGTTCACTTTTAAGCTCAATAGTTTCATTTATCTTTCCGTCTGTCTCAAAAATAATTATTTCATTTATTCCCTTCTTTAATAATGGTGCAGGAATATACAGACGTTTCTGTGGCCCAATTTCCCAAAATCTTCCTATATTAAAGCCGTTCACAAATGCACAGCCTTTTCCATAGCCTTCAAAATCAAGGAAAGTATCGCCGGTTTCTTCCGCATCAAAGGTAAAGCGGTAAAATGCAGGTGTATTTTCTTTATATTCTTTTGAAAAATCTATTTTTTCCGTATTGTCAAGAGGAAGCGGGTACATGCTCCAGCCGTGGTGAATATGTCCGTTTATCTGTACGCAGCCGTCTATACCTTTTCTCTGGTCTTCCATACGCGGTCCGAAATTTACACGGCCCATATTTTCCATTAAAATGTCTATTGTGGAAGGTTCAAAACCAGTATCATCAGATGAATCTGCATTTACAGGTTTCGTATTTATGTCAGCATGAACCTGATGTTCCTCCAAAAGCTCTCTGTCGTAAAGTATCTTTACAGGCTTTTCATCTACAAATATATTAGCTCTGTCATTTGCTTTCCAAAGTCTGATTTTGTCAAAGCTCTGCTCCTTTTCAAGCTGCGAATGATACAATACATATCCGTAGCTTTGACCAAGCTTTTCCATAGACATGGTATATGCTCTTGTTTCGGGTGTGCTGATATCATCTAAGACACTGAACAGACTGACTTTATCCTGAATTTTAAGCTTTCCGTATGACATACGTTTTATGTCTGTGGTAAACTTTACCTCAGGGATAGGAGCATATTTACTTATAACTTCTTTGTATCGTCTGTATTTTTCGGTAATCTGTCCGTCTTCTGTCAGTATGCCGTCATAATCGTAGGAGGTTACATCAGGTGTAAGGGCGTCATAATAATTTGAGCCATTCATAAAACCAAAGTTTGTTCCGCCTTCAAACATATAAATATTTACATGTCCAAGCTTAAGCATTTCATCAAGGTCAGAAACACTTTGTTCAAGATTACCCGTCATATGACCGCCATTGCCCCAGTGGTCAAACCAGCCTACCCAGAACTCGGTACACATAAGAGGCTTGTCACCTATATGTCTCTTTATTATTTCAAAACGTTCCTTTGTATTTGAACCAAAATTACCTGTCTGTAATACGCCTTCAACCTTACCGCATGACAGGGATTCGTCCATAGGACCGTCAGAAGTTACTAAAGGTACTACAACGCCTCTGTCGGTCATCATTTTTTTCATTATGTTCATATATGCAGTGTCACTGCCATAATATCCATATTCATTTTCTACCTGCATCATAATGACCGGTCCGCCATAATTTATCTGAAGTGGAGAAATAATCTTAAACAGGGCGTCGTACCAATATGCTACATTATCAAGAAATGGCTTATAATTTGCTCTTACTCTCATACCATCTGTGGCAAGGAGCCAGCCGGGCAGACCGCCAAATTCCCATTCTGCACAGATATAAGGAGATGGTCTTAAAATGACATACAATCCCAGTTCGTCTGCAGTCTGTACAAAACGACGTATATCTGTTATACCGTCAAAATGAAATTCTCCTCTTTTTGGTTCGTGCATATTCCACGGAATATATGTTTCTACGGTATTGCAGCCCATAGCCTTAAGTTTTTCAAGCCTGTCGCGCCAGTATTCCGGCATTATCCTGAAATAATGTACAGCACCTGAAATAATTTTGAATTTTT
>CAMENQ010000348.1 GCA_945928585.1 uncultured Roseburia sp.
TTATGGAAAATCTTGAAATAGGTGATACTATTCTTGTAAATAACGGATTAGTGATTTTTAAAGTAATCGAGCTAGATGATAAAAATGCCAAATGCAAGGTTGTTGTTGGAGGAGAATTATCAGACAGGAAAAGCATGAATTTCCCTAATAAAGTTATGAAGCACTGCTTTTTAAGTGAACAGGATAAAAGCGATTTACTGTTCGGTATTAAAAATGAAATTGATTTTGTAGCAGCTTCATTTGTGTCAAGGAAACAGGATATTGCAGATATGAGAGCATTTCTTGATGAAAATGGTGGTAAAGATATTGATATTATTGCCAAGATAGAAAATCGTTCTGGCGTTGAAAACATTGAAGAAATATGTGAATTTGCTGATGGAGTTATGATTGCCAGAGGAGATCTGGGTGTGGAAATCCCTGCAATAGAAGTCCCGTCTGTGCAGAAATATCTAATAAGTAAATGCCGTTTATTAGGAAAAAGAGTTATCACAGCAACAGAAATGCTGGAATCAATGATACATAATCCCAGACCAACAAGAGCTGAGGTGTCAGATGTTGCAAATGCAGTCTATGATGGGACATCTGCTGTAATGCTGTCAGGAGAAACAGCCACTGGTAAATATCCTGTAATCGCTGTAAGAAATATGGTAGAAACAGTAGCATATACAGAAAAAAAGATTAATTATGATAAAAGATTTAAAACGACGGAGTTTAAAATAAAAAATAACCTTGATGCTGTTTCGCATGCTACCTGTGCTATGGCAATAGATGTAAATGCTAAATGCATAATTGTTAATTCAATTACAGGACACACAGCAAGAATGGTAAGCCGCTTCAGATGTCCTGTAGACATCATAGGTATGACAACTTCTGAGAAAGGCTGGCGAAAGCTTAATATGAGTTGGGGTGTTACTCCTGTGCTATGCAGTAAGGTCGATTCCATGGAGAAAATGTTTTCAAACGATTTAATTAAAGCAAAGGAAGTCTTTAATCTAAATAAAGGCGACAACATCGTATTAACAGGCGGAATAATTAATGGAAATACAGGTAATACAAACATGGTGAAAGTAGAAAGGATTTAATATGATAAAAGATATATTTAAGGGAATAGTAATCGGATTAGCCAATATTATTCCGGGAGTAAGTGGTGGAACAATGGCAGTGTCAATGGGAATATATGATAAGCTGATTCATTGTGTAAGTCATTTTTTCTCTGAAATAAAGAATAATGTATTATTTTTAGCACCGATAGCTGTTGGTATGGTCATAGCCATTATTGCAAGTTCATTTGGGATTGACTATTTATTTGACACATACCCTGTTCAGACAAATATGATGTTCATTGGATTGATTTTGGGAAGCCTGCCTTCAATATACGTTCAGGTAAAAAGCAGCTCAATAAAAATCGGATATATAATTTGTGCAGTATTATTTTTTGCCATCGTAGTAGGAATGGCACTTATGAATGGAGTTTCAGGCCATGAAACTGATATTGATACGAGCTTTCTACAAGTGATCATTCTATTCCTTGTAGGTATAATAGCAGCAGGAACCATGGTAATACCGGGAGTAAGCGGCTCAATGATGTTACTGCTGCTGGGATACTACAATCCTATTCTTGATACGATTAAAAAATTAGTTGTCGGATTAGTACAGCTTGATTTTCAAATAATATTTAATGCATTATTTGTATTGGTGCCTTTTGGTATTGGCGTATTAGTAGGCATTATTGTAATTGCAAAGATAATTGAAATTGTATTGCAAAAATTTCCAATGTATGTATACTGGTCGATTATCGGTCTGCTTGTAGCATCTCCGGTTGCAATTATAATCATAGGAAAATTTCCAGACATAACCTTAATACATATCATTACAGGAATTATAGCTTTTATGATGGGATGGGTTATTTCAAGAAAATTAGGTGAATAAAGTGCAGTAATTTGTGAGCCATGGGAAACCGTGGCTCATATATTCTGAATATTTGATGAAATTTTTCACAATTTTTACACTAGATTTTCCATAAGGACTTTTAAAATTAAAAAATATGGTGTATCATTATAGTAATATGTTATGTAGCCAATGGCTGGTACGGAAATAATATGAAGGGTTAATAACAGGTAATAATCATAATATGAGTAAATTAATGTTGATAGATGGCACTAACATTCTAAGACAGGCATATTATAATGTGCCTAATGTTAGTTTTGATATAAACAAAGGAATTTCATCACAGTCAGATATTGCTAATGCAAATGCTGTCCGTGGTCTTTTAAATATAGTTCACAGACTTACACAGGAAGAAAAACCGGATTATATGACAGTAGTATTTGATAAAGATTTATCAGATACTGAATCTGCTGGTAAATTATCTTTCAGACATGACTTAAATAATGAATATAAGAGCTGGAAAAAGTCTATGCCCGGTGAACTTAAATGTCAGTATGGAGCCGTAAAAGAAATCTTAGCTTCTTTAGGCATTCTTGTCATTGACAAAGGCAAAACCGATTCTGTTGATATAATCGGTACAATAGCTGATAATCAGGCATATCAGGAATTGGATAAAATCATAGTCACAAATGATACAAATCTGATTCAGTTATTATCAGATAAAACATCTTTAGTTTTGATAAATACAAAAGGAGGCAGTACAAAAGCAGAGAAATATTCAGCAGATACTGTCACATCTTTATATAAAATATCTCCCTCACAGCTCCCAT
>CAMENQ010000349.1 GCA_945928585.1 uncultured Roseburia sp.
ATGGCATGGTGTCCAATATGTAAAGCTGAATATGAGGACAATGATATGTGTCCCGACTGTTCCGTTGATTTAATTGAAGGAAATGAAAAGGACTATACGGATATTTTTACTTTTCCAAATGAGGAAATAACCTTAAATATTTATAATCACCTGATGGATTTAAAATTTGAAACAGTACGGTATTATTATAATGCTAAAGAGGAAGCTTATCACATTATCTGTCAGGAATATGAATCAGATGACGCAAGAAAACAGATGTTTTTCTTTATTACCGAAAATTTAAATGTGGAACTTACACCTACTGAGCGTGTTGCCCTTTCAAAATTTACTGATTCGCTTATGGGCGAGGAGCACGATAGTGACACTTCTGCCGTATATGTTTCTGCTAAAGATAAATATACAGATGTACACTCTTCTGCTTCCAGCCTTTTAATAGTCGGTTTTATCGGACTAATTATTCTTATTCTTGATTTGACAGGTGTATACAAATTTCCTTTTTCAGGAACTTCACGTGTACTTTTCTTAGGAACTATGGGATTTGTATTTGTTTTATTTCTTATTTCAGGCATCATATCTTTAAAAAGGGCAAAAGCTCTGTCAGCTATGATTACAGATGAAGCAGATATGGAAAAAGAAATAAAAACGTTTATTTGTGAAAAGCTTGATTTAACATCTGTTGATAATGAGTCAGGTGACGATTTCTCTGATGAAGAAAAATATCTTTCAAGAACAGAATATATTGCATCAAAAGTTAAGGATAAATATCCTGATGCTGATGATGCCTTTATTGAGCATATTGTTGAAGATGTTTATGATGATATTTTTAAATAATGTTCATTATTATATTTTATAATTATAGTTTTTAGTAAAAGCCTTTTATTATAGAATGTTTAAAACAAAAAAGCTTATACAGTATACCAGTGTCTTATGACTATGCCATATTATAAAGACATTAGAATACTATATAAGCTTTTCTTAATTTGAACTTCATCCTGTCAGTTACATCTGATAATTAATTGTTAATTATTTGATTCTGTATTTTCTGTATTTTCCTTTTCAATAATATACTGACCTTCTTCATCTATGGCCTTTTCCAGAGTTTTGTCATAGGTGTTTACTGCATATATTGTCATGGCTGTGGCTGCTCCGCTTTCATCATTGTATGAAGCCACAATAATATAATATTCCTGATTGTCTATAACAATAAGTGTCTCATATGAAGTGGTTACAGTAATTCCTTCTGTAGCTGTTTTCTCTGCCTCAGTCTGTACAAGTGAAATTGCTTCATTTGCATTTATTACTCTCGGTATCTGAAGATTGTATGATTCATTGGCTATTTCACCTTCGATGCCATATTTATCTACAATTAAAACCTTCAGGATATTAATGCCTCTAAGCATCTCTATTCCTTTTTCAGGGTCATATTCTGCAGACTGTGGCGTTGGATTTGTTTCATCCCAAGTATAATATGCCTTACCACCTTCAGGTACTTCTACCTTTATGGTTGTATAATCAGTATATGCACCTCCTGCCGGAGAAAGCTTAGGTGCTGCTGAACCTGTAAGCTTTATATTGTATGTAAATGTTACAATCTTGCTTTCTACACCTTTTTCATTTACGGCGACAGCCTTTATAATCTTTTCGCCTTCCTCCTTTATGGTTATAGGCGATGAGTATACATCTCCATAATTTGACGGACTTCTGCTGTCGGTAGTATAGTATATAGTATATCCTTCTTTTGCTGAAAGATTTACGGCTATATATTCATTATAATCTCCCGACTCTAAATCTGCCTTTGGCTCTTCTACCACATATTCTGACAATGCAGCTAATATATCTTCGCTTTCTATATTTCTTAAAAGCTCTGTCAACTTACCATACTTTGCGTTTTCGTCATAATACTTTGCTAATGCCAGATAATAATCTTTGCCTACTGCCCCAAGACTAATAAGTTCCTCAAGGTTTTCAGCATATTCATCATTCTTTTTGCCTGCAAGAAGCTGAATGTCATATATAAGCTTTCTTACTTCTATTTTTTCTGCATCTGTTTCAGCCTTATCAAGAGCATGATTTGCGTCTTCAAGTGCTGCATCTGTGTCAAGCTTATCATAAGCAGTCTTGGCATTTTTATAAAACTCTTCGTATGTAGTAGCTGTATTCTTAACTGATTGTGCTAATAAAACAAATGCAACAATAGCTGCTGCAAGCACTATTACTACAGCCGTAATAATAAGAGCCGTCTTTTTTTTGCTCTTTTTCTTTTGAGGGACATTCATTTTTTTCGTATCTGTCTCTATTTTATTTTCCGTTTCATTATCTGTTTTGTCAACTATGTCACCGTTGGAAATTGCATGGCTGATATTACCTATAATCTTTGTTTTTCCGTCGGCTATATCTGTATCATTATTTTCAGTTCTTTTTCTTGAAATATCCACCAGTTTTAGCTCCATATTGCTGATATCCATTTCCTGAACCTGTATGTCATCTGATGGTTTTTCTTTTTCAGGTTCCTCATCCATAGAGTCCATAAGTTCTCCTATATTGCTGGCAAGCTCAGCCTCAATTAAATTAAAATCCGGAACTACCTGTATTGGGTTTCCGCACTTAAGGCAAAAAGCCTGATTTTCTTTACATTCTTCTCCACATTTACTGCACTTCACAACCATTACTCCTTACTATTCTTTTATGGTATATCCTATTTTAAGGATGTTT
>CAMENQ010000350.1 GCA_945928585.1 uncultured Roseburia sp.
ACCTGTTATTGCGCTTTTGTTGTAACTGTTCACTAAATTTTCATCCATATCATTGTACTAAATTAATAACACAAAAACAAGAAAAAAGGGTATAATGATGTAAACAAAATAATTATAAAATTATTAACCCCATTAAACACAGGAAGGACAATACATGAAAAAAATATATAACAAAATATTACTTGCATTATGTGGATGTTCATTGGCACTATTTTCTTTTTTATTACTTTCATACAAAACCACAATTCCGGAAGACAATGTGTCATCTTATGAAGTGCAAAGCACCGAAAGTATTGAAATTGATAATACGACTAATAACTTGTCAAAGCCTTGCACCACTGTATACAGTTCAAATATATCTGATATTAATGAAGATGAGCAAATCACAACCATCTCTGATGAATGTCAAGAAATAAATTCTGACAGAGTAACATATATGGAAGGGTTTTATTATGAACCACTTTCAGAGGAAATAATATCAAGAATATATGGGATATCATATAAAGACGACTGTCCTGTCACTTATGATGAGCTAAGATATCTGAATGTTAAATATTACAATTTTTCACATAAAATTGAAAACGGAGAATTGATATGCAATAAAGCAATAGCTCAAGACCTTATTGAAATTTTCTACGAATTGTATACAAACGAATATGAAATAGAAAAAGTAAAGCTTATAGATGAATATGGAGGAGATGACATCATTTCAATGTCAGATAATAATACATCCTGCTTCAACTACCGTACAGTAGACGGAACTAACAAAATTTCTATGCATGGGCTTGGACTGGCTATAGATATAAATCCATTTTATAATCCGTATATAAAGAAAAATAAAGATGGTTCTCCTTATATTTCACCTAAAGGAAGTGAAATATATGCAGACCGCAATAATGATTTTCTTCATAAAATCGATGAAAATGATTTATGCTATCAAATATTTACTAATCATGGATTTTCATGGGGTGGAAATTGGAAATCAGTTAAGGATTATCAGCATTTCTTCAAGGAAATAAATTAATCATCAAGCGTTATTGTTGATTCTTTTAATTCATCCTCATGTATCCTCTGCTGCATAAATGCTCTGTAGAGTTTTTGTCTGTTCTGCGCTTCTTTCCTTTCCTTGTCTGCCTCAATCTGCCTTCTAATAGTCTCAGCAAGCCAGATTGCCCTTATCTTTTCAAGGATTTCTTCCTCTTTACTCTGCATTTTTTCTGATTCTGCATAATTATTTGCAGTATTCTTTGGCACAGTCTCACTTGATTTCTTTTTTCTTTCCTCTTCTTGAAGCTTCATTTTTCTGTATTCCACTTCATTTTGTTTTTGCCGTTGATATTGTGCTTTTACCTTAGCATTTGTCGAAAAAATCTTTGCCTGTCTTGGTTGATTACTTAATGGTATTACATTTGCCTGACAAGGATTCATAATTAAAAATTCGTATGCATCTTGAATTTTTATATACCATTCCCTTGTATCGATGCCTCGATTTGCATCAGGATGAAATCTCTTTGCCATTGCACGGTATGCTTTTTTTACTTCATCTTCTGTTGAATCTTCCTTAATCTGAAGATAATAACATGCTTCCTGTCTTGTCACAATATTCTCCCCCAAAAATATTATTATACACATCAACTCTACTTTTTATCGATTATACACTATTTATCACAATTATGCAAATTGTATAATCAATATGTTTAATTTATATCTTTTTATTACATATAAAATATTATATGCAAAATATTGCATGCAAAAAGAGACACCTCAAATGAGATGTCTCCATAATCCACGCTTACATGTAAGAAACTATTATACTAACTCAAGTACAACTTCCATTGCACCGTCACCTTTACGCTGACCAACTTTGATAATTCTTGTGTAACCACCATTACGTCCTGCATACTTAGGTGCAATTTCATCAAAAAGTTTTGCTACAAGATCGATTTCCTTTGTATTTTTCTTCTTTCCAGCCTTCTCTGTAGGAACGTCTGTTACAGAATATAATACCTTAAGCATCTGTCTTCTAGCGTGAAGTCTTGAAGGAAGATCTTTCTTAATCTCCTTTTCTACTTCTTCGTAAACAGTAACTTTCTTACCATCTACAACTTCTTTTACTCTCTTACCGTCTTTATCTTTCTTAGCAACCTTAGCTGTAACTTTAACTGTCTCAAAGTTATCCTTTTCTTTAACAGCTAATGCAATAAGTCCTTCTGCAATCTTCTGTACTTCCTTAGCTCTTGCCTCAGTAGTAATGATTCTTCCATTCTTGCTTGCAAATAAAGCTGTAACCTGACCTCTAAGTAATGCTTTTCTCTGATTAGATGTTCTTCCGAGTTTTCTATAACCTGCCATATTAGGCTCCTTTCATTGCGAGGAAAAGTCATCTGTGACATCATACGTTTCACAGACTACCCTCATTAAAGTGGAACAAATGACAACGCCTGTGGTCTTACTTATCAAATGTTAATTAATAACTCCATTTTATGAGAACAGACACGAACTCTTTGGTATTACCGTATCTGCCATATTATATTAAATCTTCTTATTCATCCATAGGATTTAACTGAAGACCTAATTCTTTTAATTTTGCTAATACTTCGTCTAAAGATTTACGTCCTAAGTTACGAACCTTCATCATATCTTCTGAAGTCTTATTCGTCAACTCTTCAACTGTATTAATACCTGCTCTCTTTAAGCAGTTAT
>CAMENQ010000351.1 GCA_945928585.1 uncultured Roseburia sp.
CCTGTTTTTTACCATATAATCAACAAGTGAAATAACCGTAAGCACAAGTGATATATATATGAGAATCTGTCCTATAATATCACATACAAAAAATGGCAGATCCACAATAAGCCATATTATCATAATCATCTGAAATACGGTTTTTACCTTGCCCCAGTAGCTGGCAGCTATGACAATGCCGTTATCAGCGGCTATTGTTCTGAAACCTCCAATAATAAGTTCTCTGCTTATTATAATTATAACAACCCAGCTTGGTATAACATCTGTAAGGCATATGAGGGCTGAGCATACTAAAAGCTTATCTGCCAACGGATCCATAAATTTTCCGAAATTTGTAACAAGGTTGTATTTTCTTGCAATATGACCATCCATGGCATCCGTAATGCTTGCAAGTATAAATAATCCCACTGCTATATATTTGTCTGCTTCTCCAAAAACATCCAATTCCATAAACAGTACAAAAAATGGAATTGTACATACTCTAAGTATCGTTAATTTGTTAGGTAAATTCATAGTAAAATTTCCTCTCAATCTATATTTTTTCACCAATCAGATCATACTCTGATGCACCTGTAACCTTTACTCTCACCAAATCTCCCGACATAAACTCATCATCAGCATTTATGAATATATATCCGTCAACTCCCGGTGCATCCATATATGTTCTTCCTACATAGGCATTTTCATCTGCAACTTTTCCTTCTATAATGGCAACAAACTCTTTTCCAATCATAGACTCAGATTTTTCAAATGCTATCTCCTGCTGGAGTTCCATTATTTCATCGCGTCTTTCTTCTTTCAGCTCATCATCTATCTGCTCATCAAACTCCGCCGCTGGTGTATTTTCCTCCGGTGAATAAGCAAATACACCAAGTCTGTCAAATTCCATCTCATCAACAAAATCCATAAGTTCCTGATGAGCCTCCGGTGTTTCTCCCGGGAAACCTGAAATCAGAGTAGTTCTTATAATTATATCCGGAATATTTTTTCTCAGTTTTTGAACCATCTCTATAATCTCTTTTTTATTTGTTCTCCTGCCCATTCTCTTAAGAATATAATCATTGCAGTGCTGTATAGGCATATCAAGATAATGACAGATTTTCTTTTCTGTCCTTATAGTCTCTATAAGTTCATCATATATCTCCTCAGGATAACAGTACAGTATTCTGATAAAATATATTCCTTCTATTTTACAAAGCTCCTTTAACAGTGTATGCAGGGATTTTTCACCATATAAATCTTTTCCATATATGGTAGTTTCCTGTGCAACGAGAATAAGCTCCTTTACTCCGCCTGCCGCAAGCTTTTTTGCCTGCTCTATAAGTTTTTCCATAGGAATACTTCTATAGTGTCCTCTTATCTTTGGAATAATACAATAAGTACAGTTTTTATCACAGCCCTCTGCTATCTTCAGATGGGCATAATAACCACCTGTGGTAACTACTCTGTCTTCAGCTGTATCCGGAAGTCTGTCCAAATCCATAAATTCTGTAACTGTCTTACCTTCCATTACTGATTTAACAGCAGCTGCAATGGTATCATAGGATGATGTTCCTATTACCGCATCTACCTCAGGTATTTCTTTTATAATTTCATCCTTATACCTCTGAGCCAGACAGCCTGTAACGATAAGTGCCTTACAATTATAATGCTTTTTACATTCTGCCATTTCACATATGGTATTTATGCTTTCTTCCTTTGCATCATTTATAAAACAGCATGTATTTACAACTATAACCTCTGCCTCTGTCTCATCATCAGTAAACTCATATCCGTCTGCCCATAATATTCCAAGCATTTCTTCAGTATCGACAAGATTCTTATCGCATCCTAAAGATATAAACATTATTTTCATATTATTCCTCTGTTATTTCTTCTGCCGGTTCATCCTCAGTTTCTTCGTCTGTTTCTTCCGTCACTTCTTCTGTCTCTGCGTCTTCGTCCTGTGCCATTTCTTTTAATGCTGCCTTTGCTGCTGCTTTTTCTGCTTCCTCTGCAGCTAATCTTTCAGCTTCCTCTTCACTTAAAATCTTTATCTTGCCCTTATATAACTCTTCAACAGCTATAGATAATGGTTTTTTACCTTTACCATTTACAAGAGGATCCTCTCCGGCAACTATCTGTCTTGCTCTTTTTGCTGTAGCAAGAACTATTGAATAACGGCTCTGTACTACCGGCTGTTCTCCTTCTACTACATCACTGTTTACTACTTCCATTAAATCTGAATATGATGGGTGTAACATAATTTTTTCCTCCATTAAATTAAATAAATTTATATTTATAGGTCAAAAGCATTTCTGCTCTTATAGCAATAATTTTTTTAACTAAACTTCCTTAAATCATCTTTTATTGTTTTAATAAAACCGACATTGCGCTCAGTTTTCCAACGCTCCGACTGGATAATATCATTAAGGTCATCAACACATTTTTCCAAATCATCATTGACAAGTACATAATCATACTTGTCCATATAAGGTGCTTCCTCTGTAGCCCGCTTAAGTCTTGCTCTGATGGTTTCCTCATCCTCTGTACCTCTGCGTCTTAAACGTGTTTCCAGTTCATCTGCTGATGGCGGTGTCAGGAACACAAGTACTGTCTCTGGTATTTTTTCCTTTACCTGCAGTGCTCCCTGCAGTTCTATCTCCAGAATAACGTTTTTCCCTTCATCAAGCTGTTTTT
>CAMENQ010000352.1 GCA_945928585.1 uncultured Roseburia sp.
CTGTGTTTCCCCAATAGTTATCCGTTTTGTTTCTTCACTATAATTTTTATCATAATTCCCTATGACACGTTCTTGTAATACCCTTCTATATCTGTACCTCCTATATATTATTATAAGTATGTTTATCACATCAAGTGAGTTTAATTTATTGTATCATAATATAATTTTAAATACAACACAATATATTCTTAATTAAAAAAATAGCCGCGAAACATATTTGGGTGTTTCTCGACTACTTTTATTTTAATATTTAAGAAATTCCGCAGGTGTCATAATTGCCGGATTCTTTAATCCGGACTCAAGAAAATCATTATCTCCGGTAAGCAGGACATCTGCATTTGCTGCTATAGCAGCCCTAAGAATCGGACGGTCATTTACATCACGAATCTGTGATTCCCAACTGCTTTCATCCATTGGAATTGGAACCAATTCCAATGTCATAAGTGCCACGGAAAGAAATTTGTCCAGTGATGCGAGCCTGTTAGGAAATTTTTTGTTAAATATCCGTTTCATCTCATCTACATTTTGTTCGCATATAAGACCACGATTGGGATAGGACGCTGCCTTTACATATGCCTGAAACGGAACGCCATTTGTACTTAGTGCTGCAGAAATCAGGACATTGGTATCAATCAAAACCCTCATGCATTTTCATCCTCATTTCGCATTTCTTTTACAAGTTCCATAACATCATCATCTGAAGTCAGGCCAACGCGTTCTGCTTCACCGGTCATTTCCTTTTGAAGCATCTGCATTGCATATACAGCGGAATTGACAATACGTACCGTATTACCTTCAACAATAAATGTAATACGGTCACCACTTGTTACTCCAAGAACTTCCCTGATATCCTTGGGAATTGTAACCTGTCCCTTTGCCATAACTTTAGCATTATCTATAAAAGCATTTGCCAACATAACATACACCTCCTCGAAAAATATAGAAAGTAGGATTTTTCCTACTTATATTATACGCAGAAGGCATTTAAAAATCAATGGCAAAAATTAGTAGATATATTTACATCTCCACCTTAACCTTCTCCAAATGCCAGATATCCCTTACATATTCCTCTATAGTTCTGTCAGATGAGAATTTGCCTACATTTGCAACGTTTAAGATGGCTGACTTAGCCCATGCACTTTCGTTCTTATAAGCATCGTTAACCTTAGCCTGAGCCTCTGCATATGCTCTGAAATCCTTAAGAATAAAGTACTGGTCTGCCTTACCATGCTTTGTAGTAAGAAGTGCATCATAAAGCTCTCTGAATCTTTCAGGGTCATCAGGTGAATATGTGCCGTTTATAAGCTGCATCATTACCTGTCTGATGTCACCATCTGTGTTAAAGATGTCCATAGGGTTATATCCGCCATTCTGCTCGTAATTTATAACCTCATCTGAACTTAAACCGAAGATAAATGCATTTTCTATACCCATTTCTTCTACCATTTCCACGTTCGCACCGTCCATGGTACCTATGGTAAGGGCACCGTTTAACATAAACTTCATGTTACCTGTACCTGAAGCTTCCTTGCTGGCTGTAGAAATCTGCTCGCTGACATCTGCTGCCGCGAAAATAATCTCAGCATTTGATACGCGGTAATTCTCAATAAATACTACCTTTATCTTGCCGTTTATTGACTTATCGTTATTTATAACGTCTGCAACACTGTTTATAAGCTTAATTGTAAGCTTTGCACGTCTGTAGCCTGCTGCTGCCTTAGCACCGAAGATAAATGTTCTTGGCTGGAAATCCATATTTGGATTTGCCTTTAACTGATTGTAAAGGTACATAACGTGTAAAATGTTAAGGAGCTGTCTCTTATACTCATGAAGTCTCTTAACCTGCACATCAAAGATAGAACGAGGGTCTACATCTATTCCGTTATGCTCCTTTATATACTTGGCAAGTCTTACCTTGTTCTGATACTTGATGTTCATAAACTCCTGCTGGCTCTTAATGTCATCAGCGTATACCTCAAGTTTCTTTATAACAGAAAGGTCTGTTGCCCATTCAGGTCCAATCTTGTCTGTTACCCAGTCTGCAAGAAGCGGATTTCCATGCTTTAAGAATCTTCTCTGTGTAATACCGTTTGTTTTATTATTAAACTTTTCAGGCATCATCTCATAGAAGTCCTTAAGCTCCTGCTTTTTAAGAATTTCAGTGTGAAGTTTTGCAACACCGTTTACTGAAAAGCCTGCTGCTATGGCAAGGTGTGCCATCTTTACCTGACCGTCATAAATAATAGCCATCTTAGCTACCTTTTCATTATTTCCCGGATATTTAGCCTGTATTTCATTTACAAATCTTCTGTTGATTTCCTCAATAATCTGATAGCATCTTGGAAGAAGCTTGCTGAAAAGCTCGATTGGCCACTTTTCAAGAGCCTCTGCCATAATGGTGTGGTTTGTGTATGCACATGACTTTGTGGTAACTTCCCATGCTTCGTCCCAGCCCAGCTCATAGTCATCCATAAGAATACGCATAAGCTCTGCAACACATATAGTAGGATGTGTATCATTTAACTGGAATACAACCTTCTCATAAAGCTTCTTTATATCATCATGAGAATCCATGTATTTCTTTACTGCCGTCTGTACACTGGCTGATACGAAGAAGTACTGCTGCTTCAGTCTCAGCTCCTTACCTGCATAATG
>CAMENQ010000353.1 GCA_945928585.1 uncultured Roseburia sp.
CCTATTCCGCCAAATAACTGTTTTACCACGATTATGGCAAAAGCACATCCTATAAGTGCCATCCATACGGGAAAATCATGGGGAAGGTTTAATGCAATAAGAAGACCTGTTACTGCCGCGCTTAAATCCTTCACGGTGATTTTCTGTTTCATAAAATACTGATATGCTGCTTCAAAAAGTACACAGCTAATCATACACACTGCCACCAGTATGGCTGCCTTATAGCCAAAGTTAAAAATGCCAAATGATGTAGCCGGTACAAGTGCTATAATTACGCTTAACATAATGCCGGTTGTCGTATCTTTTGACCTGACATGCGGGTTTGATGATACGTTATACATTTCACTCATAATTATGTATATCCTTTCTCAATTTTTTCATCCGATTTTTTATCGGACTTATTTTAATCATTTTTAAATAAATCAACTTTAATTAAAGTTGATTTAAATCAAAGATTTTCATATAAGTTATTTTTTACGCCTGTCTGCCAGTATATCCTTACGCATGGACTTAATTGACTGTGTAAGATTTCTCTTTGCCGGGCATATATATGAACAACAGCCACATTCACAGCACTCCATGCCGTAATTTTTTTCAAAGGCTTCCTTATCACCCTGCTCGGCAAATATGGCAAGTCTTGCAGGAACCACCCTTCCAGGACAGACACTCACGCATCTTCCACAGTTTATACAATTTCCAGGTTCACTTGCACGTACCTCATCCTTTGTCAGACAAAGTATCGAAGAGGAACCCTTTGTAATTGGCATATTTAAATCATAAATGGCTGTTCCCATCATAGGACCGCCTGATATTATTTTCTCCGGCTGATTTTTAAAACCGCCTGCTGCATCTACAAGTTCTGCCATATTTGTACCTATGCGAACCCTGTAGTTTTGCGGTTGGTTTATGGCATCACCTGTAACAGTTACTATCCTGTCTATAAGCGGTTTTTTCTCTACTATGGCTTTTCTTATTGAAAAAATAGTATCAACATTATGAACTATACAGTTTACATCTGCAGGCAGCATGGTAGAATTGACCTTTCTTCTCGTAACTGCATATATAAGTGCACGCTCACCACCCTGAGGATACTTTGTATATACCACCTTAACCTCTATGTCAGTTTCATTTTTTACAAGTTCTTTAAGCTTTTTTGCTGCATCTAATTTATTATCCTCGATGGCTATTATTCCCTTTGCCTTTTTAAACATCGACAATACAAGCTTAAGACCTTCTACCAGATACTCAGGCTGTTCCATCATACGCCTGTAATCTGATGTAAGATATGGTTCGCACTCTGCTCCGTTTACTATAATGTAATCTATATCATCTTTGTTTTTAGGCGACAGCTTAACATGAGCCGGGAAGCCTGCTCCTCCCATACCTACTACTCCAGCCTCTTTAATAAGCTCAAGCTTATCTTCTGCCGTCATTTCCTCCGGTTTTCTAAAATCAGATACCGTACATTCCTCATAGAGATTATCATTTTCTATTACTACAGACAGCACCTTATTTCCTGCTGTTACAAGCCTTGGCTCGATTTTTTTAACGATACCGGAAACTGATGAATGAATATTTGACGAAATAAAGCCTGATAGTTCTCCTATCTTTTGATTTACAAGAACTCTGTCTCCCACCTTTACTACAGGAACTGCCAGGGCTCCTATATGCTGACTCAAAGGAATAACAATTTCACCCTTTGGTATATAGTCTTCTATAGGTCTTTCCTTTGAAAGAGATTTCCCCTCAAAAGGATGTACTCCTCCTTTAAATGACAAAATTGCCATATTTTCTTACCTCGTTTCTATATATTAATTGTGATATACTTTCCTCACATATGTATACTATTTCATAATAATATAAAAAAGAATTTTTCTCAACAATTTTCTTTATAACTTTGCTAATTTATGATAAAATCATTTAATGTACAGCGATAAATGAAATAATATGCTTTGCGCAAAAAAAAGATTAAAAATGCATTGCCGTAAGCATATATGAAAGGAACTTTTATTTTATGAAGATTTTCCGAAATACTTATGAATATAATACTGAAAGCCTTGGACATATGAACGTGCCTCTTTGCAGTTCACTTTTTTTTGATATAGAGACTACAGGATTTTCTGCCGCCCACTCAAAGCTTTATCTTATTGGCTGCCTGTACTATGACAGTGAAGAAAACATTTTTCGCACCATTCAATGGTTTATGGATGAAGACGGTGAAGAAGATAAGCTTATTTCAGCCTTCTTTGATTTTGCCGGAAATTTCACCCATATTATACATTTTAACGGTGACGGCTTTGATATCCCATACATTACCCAAAAATGTATGGAATATAATATATCCGACTGTTTTGGACGTATCAAAAGCATAGACATATATAAATATGCATTTTCAATGAGAAATGTACTTAAGCTGCCAAATTTAAAGCAAAAAACCATCGAGACTTTTCTTAATATAAACAGAGAAGACAAATATTCGGGAGGCGAGCTTATAAAAATATACGAGGAATATATGAAAAATAAAGATGATTCCTCTCTTGCCCTTCTTATACTTCACAATTTAGATGATATAAAAGGGCTTTTAAATCTTTTAACCATTTTTAATTATGCAGAAATTTTTAACGGAAGTTATAATATAAAAA
>CAMENQ010000354.1 GCA_945928585.1 uncultured Roseburia sp.
CATCGCTTACTACCATACCTTTTTGTATGGTTATTACTCTCTTTTGCATGGCATCAACTATTTCCCTGTTGTGGGTTACCACTACTACGGTAGTGCCACGCTTATTAATTTCATCAAGCAGATTCATAATTTCCCATGAGTTTTTAGGGTCAAGATTTCCTGTAGGCTCGTCTGCCAAAAGAATCGGAGGATTATTAATAAGTGCTCTTGCCAGTGCCACTCTCTGCTGCTCTCCACCTGAAAGTTCCTTTGGAAATGATTTATATTTCTGTGCCAGGCCTACCATAGACAACATAGCCGGCACCTTTCTTCTTATAACCTTTGCAGGCACCTCCACTACTCTTTGGGCAAATGCCACATTATCATATACATTTCTGTCATTTAAGAGACGGAAATTCTGAAACACCATACCTATATCACGTCTTAACATAGGTATTTTTCTGTGTTTCATTGTATTAAGGTATTTTCCGTTTATATATATTTTTCCTGAGGTAGGCTCCAGCTCCTTTAACATCAGCTTCATAAGTGTGGATTTTCCAGCTCCTGAATCTCCCACTATAAATACAAATTCACCTTTTTTTATGTGAATACTTACGTCATTAACTGCCGGTGCACCTGCCGAATAGGATTTACTTACATTTTCAAGTATAATCATTTTTATTATTCCTCCGTACACAAAGTGTCGACCATCTCTACAGTCCGTTTCGGTAAAACCACAGCCGGACTGTTACATCATATCATACTGCATATTAATAATCCAGTGATTCCATATATTTCATATATCGTACTACCATAAGTGCTATCTTAAAAGTAATGGCATCTTCAAATACTCTGAGATCCAGACCTGTACTTTTCTGCAGCTTGTCCAGTCTGTATACAAGAGTATTTCTGTGAATATAAAGCTGTCTCGAGGTTTCGGAAACATTCAGGCTGTTTTCAAAAAATTTGTTAATGGTAGAAAGTGTTTCCTCATCAAATTCATCAGGACTTTTACCATCAAATATTTCCTTTATAAACATCTTGCACAGTGGCAACGGAAGCTGGTAAATAAGTCTTCCTATACCAAGATTGTTATATGCCACAATGTTTTTCTCACTGTTAAATATCTTTCCTACCTCAAGAGCCATTTTTGCTTCTTTATAGGACTTTGACATTTCCTTTATCTCGGATATAATGGTTCCATAGGCAATATGTACATTTGACATAGCCTCTGTATTAAGCATATCAAGAATAACTTTAGCAGTTTTTTCAATATCGCTGTAGCCCTCATTTTCTTTTAGTTCTTTTACTATTATAATGTTTTTCTCATCAACAGCAGTAATAAAGTCCTTTCCCTTTGAAGAAAAAAGTGTACGCAGAGTCTCCATTGCACCGCTGTCCTTTTCCCTGCTTGTCTCTACTATATATACAACCCGCCTTGCATTTGTATCTATGTGAAGCTTTTTTGAACGATTGTATATATCTACAAGAAGAAGATTGTCTAGCAAGAGATTTTTTATAAAGTTCTCTTTGTCAAATCTTTCCTTATATGCAACAAGCAGTCCCTGAATTTGAAATGCTGCCATTTTGCCCACTATATATATGTCATTTCCGCTTCCTTTAACAATAAGTATGTACTCCACTCTGTTTTCATCACTTATCTTAAAGAACTGACAGCCGTTCAGTTCCTGATTTTCTGCAGCAGAATCTGCAAATGTCACTACTGCCTCCCTGTACATTTCTGTGTCATCAAAGGTAGCTGCTACAGCCAAGCCCTCTGTATCATATATGCCAAGCTCTGCTCTGGCTATATTTTTAAGTCCGTCAATTGTATTTTGTAGTATCTGATTTGATATCATTGGAATAACCAGCCCTTTCATTTTTGGATATAGTTTTACTTAATAACAGTTTAACACAAATATGTTTGAAAGTCAAAAAAAGTGCCGCTTAATAGCGACACTTTTTTATATGATTAGGATTATATACTAATTTGCAATAACCTGCTCTGTCTCTTTATCGAAAATATGAAGCTTATTTAAATCAAGTGCAAACTTAACTGTGTCACCGATTCTTGCTGTTGTACGAGGATTTACCTTAGCTACACATGAAGCTTCTTCCACGTCAAAGTAAAGAAGAACTTCTGCACCAAGTAACTCGTAAATTCTGATAGTAGCCTCAATAGTGCTGTCAGGATTGCTTGATACCATTATCTCATCATCATGTATATCTTCAGGTCTTATACCCATAACTACTGTCTTTCCTACATAATCACCATCAACTAATGCCTTAGCCTTTGTGTCAGGAACCTTAATAGTATGTCTTCCAAATGATAATGTTACTGCTGAACCTTCCTGCTTAACCTCTGCATCTATAAAGTTCATAGCTGGTGAACCCATAAATCCTGCTACGAAAAGGTTCTGTGGATAGTTGTAAAGGTTAATAGGTGTATCTACCTGCTGGATAAGACCATCCTTCATAACTACGATTCTTGTACCAAGTGTCATAGCCTCTGTCTGGTCATGTGTAACATAAATAATAGTAGACTCAAGTCTCTGATGAAGTTTTGAAATCTCAACACGCATCTGAACTCTTAACTTAGCATCCAGGTTTGATAAAGGCTCATCCATAAGGAATACCTTTGGCTCACGAACGAT
>CAMENQ010000355.1 GCA_945928585.1 uncultured Roseburia sp.
TGGATCTGTCTGCATACAATTCCAAAGCCACTTCCGGCTGTGTTACATTTATGCAATTGTTCACTATCATAGATTGATCTAGAAAATCGATTGCATTTTTACAGTTTCTAGTTCTTGCATTCACTCCTACAGTTGACAATTTAAATATATGATTATGATTTGATAGTTGTTCCGGGAGCGACCTAAAGACTGCACCGGCTCTATCACTGTCATTTTCATCATGTTTTTGCAAATCCTTTATATAAAGCTTCAGGATATTTCTTTTCACTCTGTCTATAGATACAAAATCCTTTCCGTCCACATATGCACTTACTGCCTGCGGCATTCCGCCAACAGCCAGGTAATTTCTAAATGTCTGCATTATCCTTCTGTGATTATCTGCCCCCAAAGGTTTTCTGTTTTTATATGCCTCCCTGATAACATCTGCATAAAGGTGATTTCCTATAGCCCAGAGAAATTCCTCAAAATCCATAGGATACATCTGTATACTTTCCTCCTCAGACGGAATTAAAATATCTTTCACATTTTTATTAATTGATATTAATGAAGCTGTTTCAATATAATCATACCTGCCATCTTTTACCAGATGCTTAATTGCTTGTCTGGCCTTTGGGAATAATTGAACCTCATCAAAAATAATAACTGACTCCCTTTTAGTCAATGTCTTTCCCACAATAATAAAAAGATTTCGAAAGAATGTGTCCATATTTCCAATATTGTCAAAGTTATCTTTCAGTGCCTGTTCCGCTATTGAAAAATCTATAATCAAATAATCTTTATACTCATTTTTTGCAAATTCTTCAACAACTGTACTCTTTCCTATACGCCTTGCTCCTTCAATAAGCAATGCTGATGTTCCTTCTGATTCTTCCTTCCATTTTAAAATTTCACTGTATATTTTTCTCTTAAACATCTTTGCCTCTCATTTGCCAAAAGTATTGAATGATAGCTGTATTTCTTATATTTTACCGTCTAATCAGAAAAACATCAATACCGAATTTACAGTTTTTATCACCAGATTTTTACACGATTTTACATTTTTATTCTTTTATTTGTTGCACCAGTTTACACTTTTTGAGAAATTATATTTTGAAAAGAGCTAATGCATTCTACTTTTGATTCTTTACACATAATTACCTTCCTTCTGGCGCATTGCGTTGTCAAGTGCTTTTCTTTTATACTTTCTGTTAATAAATAAAGTGTGTAAGTTCCCATTAAGAAACTTACACACTTTATTTTACTCTCTTGACTAGCAGAAATCAAAAGCTGATAAACGAATCGAAGTTCCCTGTTTTCTTCAACCGCCGCTTTATTTTTTATTTCTCCGCGGTGGCAGCTTCAGTTGTTGTTTCTTCTTCCTTATCAGCTACAGTAGTTACGTTATCACATACAACTTCCTGAACCTTCTCCGCAAGTATAGAATACTTCCAATCGCTGTCATCCCATACTCCTTTGTAATATTCCTTAAGCTCATCTGCTGTTTTAAGTCCGTACTCTACTGCATACTGCTGCATTCTTGTGTTAAATTCTTCATCTGACAGTGTAATGCCTTCTGTTTCAGCTATTTTTTCTATAACCATTCTCTCCTTAAGGTCAGGCTTTGCTTCCTCTGCCTTTTCGTTTCTGAATTCTTCTTCTGTCTTTTCCATAGCCTGAAGATATGCATCAAGTGTTATACCATAATATGAACTTAAGGTGCTTTCAAACTGTGTAACTGCAATGTCTGTATATTTTGAAAGCATATCGCTGTCATAGCTGTTTACTGTACTGTTGTCCATAAGAGTATCCTTTACTTCATCATATACATATGAAAGATACATCTGTCTTCTTAAATATTCCTTTAAGCCATCTACTGTAGTTATGTTCAGATATCCGTATTCTTCCGCTACCCACTCATCTGTAAGATCAGGTGTTATAGTGTTTACTATGTTTTTTATCTCTACTGAGTAATGGATTGTCTTTCCTGCATAAGAGGTAAGAGATGATGTAGTAGTATCTTCCGGTATGGTAACATCAAACTCTACCGTGCTTCCTACCTGCTGACCTATAAGTTTATCAACAAATCCTTCTATGGCAAAACTGCCGTCTGAAAGTGTCACTGTGCTTCCTGATGATGCACTTGAAAGTGCTGACACGCTTTCCCCGTCTAATGTAGCTGTATAAACAGCCGTAATCTTATTATCCTTTGCTGTAGTTCCTTCCTCAACATACTCATCTGTCTGGCTTGCTGTAAGTACCTTGTTTACTGCCTCCTCAAGTTCTTCGTCAGATATGTCTGCTGTTGATTCAGAAACCTCAAGTCCCTTATACTGACCTAATGTCAAATCTGCCGATGTCTTATCTGCATCTTTATCACTGTCTCCGCAAGCTGCAAGAGATACTGTCATACATGCTCCCAAAGCAAGTGCCAATAATTTTTTTTTCATTTTTTATCCTCATTTCTCACACATTTTTAATTAAAAAATTGTGTCTTTCTTTAAATTGTTTTTTGAACATTGCCTTTTAATTTATATCACATTTTATGACGTTTTAAAAGGTAATTTTTCTTTTTTCACATAATTTTCATAAATGTTCTGCCGCTCGTATTCATACTGATTTTGTTTTTATATTCTGCTTTTGCATTTTTTATTTAT
>CAMENQ010000356.1 GCA_945928585.1 uncultured Roseburia sp.
GCTGAAGTCTCAGCCGCTTCCTCAGACAGACGCCCTCTGCTAAGAAGATAACCGAATTATATTAATAAATTTCTAATTGCCTCCTCAATGCTTACACACATAATACGCAGCTGCCACCTCCACCGGAAGCCTGTTCCTCAGACAGGTAAAATTGTTACTATATATGTATATTTATGAGCTGTTTTGGAAAAATTACTCTTATAAATCTTTGCATAAATCTGGATTTGTGTTTTCGCACACTTGGCACAAACTCTTTAACTACAAAAAGTGTGCAGAAATGAGGACAGTTATGAGCAGATTTATAAATGCTGATTTTGCTTTTTATACAAAGGATTGTGAAAACAGTCATACTTCTTTAGTCAACAAAATAGACGGTGATTTTTCGGACAGAATGGCAGATAATACATCAAATAATATGTCAAATAACATATCAAATAATACGTCAGATAATATTACCTATAATGCTTCTGACAACACATCAGATAACAATGCCGGTAAATCTTCTGACGATTCTGCTTCTTCTGACAGAGAACAGAAGGCTGATGATAAAATTAAGGAATACGGACAGGCTACATTAAATAATAATGGAAAAAGCCGTATCCTTCTTCTATCCATTATAGGTGAAATTGAAGGGCATGATATTTTAGGAAATAATACTAAAACAACTAAATATGAACATATACTTCCACAGCTTGCACGTTTTGAGGATGACGACAGCACCGAAGGACTTCTTGTGCTGCTTCAGACATGTGGAGGTGATGTGGAAAGCGGTCTTGCCATTGCCGAAATGATAGCTTCCTTAAGTAAGCCGTCTGTATCCCTTGTGCTTGGCGGCTCCCACTCTATAGGCATACCTATTGCTGTCTCTACAAATTATTCATTTATTGTTCCATCCGGCACTATGGTCGTACACCCTGTACGAATGAACGGCTTATTTATCGGTGCACCACAGACATATGATTATTTTAAACTTATTCAGGACAGAATAACAGGCTTTGTCACAAGTCATTCCCATATCAGTCAGTCCCGGATGGAGGAACTTATGTTAAACACAGGATTTTTGACAAAAGATTTAGGCACCGTTCTTGTGGGCCGCCAGGCTGTCGAAGAAGGAATAATCAATGAAGTGGGAGGTATGAAGGATGCCATTCGTAAGCTTAATGAACTTATGGATAATGCAGACGGTTAATAACCTGTTAATTTGTGTTAAAAATACGTTTTATCCCGATTTATTTATAGACTTTCCTTTTTAAATGTGTTAAAATACACAAAGAAATTTTTTAAAGAAGAGGTGAGATTATGGACGCTGGGTCTGGTAATAATGGCATAGTTCCCCACGGGTGCTGCCGAAATAATTATAAAATATTGGGCTCATTTTATACTTCTATAGTATAAAACTGCGTCTGTATTTTATTTTCTCATTTTCGGCCGAGCTTATGCCGTTTTATTAACCTGATATGACTTTATTATTTATATCTATGTAAAAGAAAGGGAAATAAAATGGTTGAAAATATTGAAGAATTAAATACGATTTTAGAACTTATTGAAGAAAAAAAATTCTTTAAACTTCGTGAAACACTTATAGAGATGAATCCTGCCGATATTGCCACTATTTTTGATGAGGTAAATGAAAAGGATATCACTCTTTTATTTCGCGTGCTTCCAAAGGAGTTAGCTGCAGACACATTTACATACCTTGAGCCTGATATGCAGCAAAAGCTTATAGAAGCTTTTAGTGATAAAGAGCTTAGCGATGTCATTGAGGAATTGTTTATGGACGATACTGTTGACATTATCGAGGAAATGCCTGCAAATGTTGTAAATAAAATTCTTAAAAATATTGCTCCTGAGAAGCGTAAGCTTATTAATGAGCTTTTAAATTATCCTGATGACAGTGCCGGAACCATTATGACTACCGAATATGTGGCATTGAAGGGCGGAATGACTGTCGAGGAAGCTTTTGCACACATACGAAAGGTAGGTGTGGACAAGGAAACCATCTACAACTGCTATGTTATAGAGCACAGAAAGCTTGTCGGTCTTGTTACCGTAAAGGATTTGCTTATTGCAAAATACGAAGATAAAATTGAAGATATTATGGAAACTAATGTTATTTCCGTAGATACACATGAAGATCAGGAAGTGGTGGCAAATATGTTCAATAAATATGATTTCATTGCCCTTCCTGTAGTAGACAAAGAGAACCGCCTTGTAGGTATCGTTACATTCGATGACGCCATGGATGTCATCAATGAAGAGGCTGAGGAAGATATGGAGGCTATGGCAGCTATTCTTCCGTCTGATAAGCCATATATGCGTACAGGAGTGTTTGAAACCTGGAAAAAACGTATCCCCTGGCTGCTTTTGCTGATGGTTTCCGCCACATTCACAGGAAAAATTATCACCTACTTTGAGGATGCACTTGGTACATATGTTGTTCTCACTGCTTTCATTCCTATGCTTATGGATACCGGCGGAAATGCAGGAAGCCAGTCATCAGTTACCATTATAAGAGGAATTTCCATGGACGAAATATCCTTTAGTGATATTTTTCGTGTAATGTGGAAAGAATTCAGAGTATCCATCTTATGTGGAATTACTCTTGCTGCTGCAGGTTTTATAAAGGTT
>CAMENQ010000357.1 GCA_945928585.1 uncultured Roseburia sp.
AGAACCTATACAGAAACTTGTGAAAGTTATTAAAAAAGCCGAAACAGGAGATTTGACGGTAAAGGCAGATTTTAAGGCTATAGGAGATATAAGAGTTCTTAATGCAAGTTTTAATGGTATGTTATCTCAGATAAAAGGATTGGTGTCAGATGCTGAGAATGTTTCAAAACAGGTAGCGGCTGAAGTTGAAAAGATAAATGAGATAGCAAAAAATTCTCATAACATATCAGAAAATATATCCATAGCCATAGAGGATATAGCAAAAGGCTCAACCATACAATATGACCGTTCACAGGAGTCTTTTGAATCGTTGGAAAAGCTGGCTGATAATATTTCATATACGATTTCATCTGTTGATGAGGTAAGTACAACTACAGAAAAAACAAGAATTATAGGAAATGAATCCATAAGTCAGATAGAACAGCTGAAAGAAAAAACAAACGCATCAGGTGAAACACTTGAAAATATGAGAGAAACATTTGAAGTGTTAGTAAGTGAAGTTAAAAATATAGAGGATGTTTTATCGTTTATACTTGGCATAAGTGATGAGACCGGTATGCTTGCAATGAATGCCAGTATAGAAGCCGCAAGAGCAGGTGAAGCAGGAAAGGGCTTCAGTGTAGTGGCAGGCCAGGTAAGTAAACTTGCAAAGCAGACAGAGGATTCAACTAAAAATATAAGCGATGTAATTACTAAGATTAAAACAGATGTTGATTCTACCATGAATATACTTAAGACTTCAACAGCTGTATTTAAGGAACAAAGCATAATGGTAGATGAAATGATAAAATCATTTGAAAAAATTATCTTATCTACAAATGACATAAACGAAAAGATTGATGAAGTAAGAAATACAACAGATAAGATGAATCTGTTAAAGGAGGATTCTTTGGAAGCTACAAGAAGTATACTTGAAGTAGCGGAAAATTCATCTGCCAATACAGAGGAGGTTGCAAGTGTAACTATAGAAGAACTGGAGGTAAGCAGAGAATTGGCAGATAAGGCAACTGTGTTATCTGAGCAGGTGGCAAAGCTTAGGGAATCCATTAGCAAATTTATTGTAGATGATGAGAGGAGGAATTAAAAATGAGAAAGAAATTATTAGCTTTAATGCTCTGTGTATCTATGGTTGTGGCAACACTTGCAGGATGCGGCTCATCAGATGGAAACATTGCTTTATCAATGGAGGAAGAACAGATAGAAATTACATTTTCATGGTGGGGAAGTGATGAAAGACATGAATATACCATTGCTGCCGTGAAAAAATTTGAAGAGGAACATCCAAACATAAAAGTAAATATGGAATATAGCGAATTTACAGGATTTCAATTAAAGACAGACGTAAAAATGAGGGCAAATAAAGAAGCTGATGTTCTGCAGCTAAATTACGCATGGGTGGACAGATATTCTTCAGATGGAAAAGGCTTATATAATTTAAAAAATGTAAGTGATATTCTGAATTTAAATAATTACACGGAAACCCAGTTATCTTATGGTGAGTCAAATAATATTTTAAATGCACTTCCAATAGCTTTAAATGGCAAGGTGCTTTTATATAATAAAAGTGTATTTGACAGTTATGGACTTGATATTCCAAAGACATGGGATGATTTGTTTGAAGCAGCTGAGGTTATGAGCAAAGATGGTGTATATCCTCTTGATTTGGACGCGTCGGCTATATGGTTTCTGGCAGTAGCATATGTGGAGCAGTCTACAGGTAAGGCAGTAATAGATGGGAACAATAAATTTAACTTCTCATTGGAGGATGTTAAAAATATGATTTCTTTTTATACAGAGCTTGTAGATAAGGGAGTCGTGATGGAGGTATCAGAGCGAAATGACAGCTACATAAAGGACGGCACCTGTGCAGGTACTATGCAGTGGATTACAAGTGTAAATAAATACACCGGGTTTATAGAGGAAGCAGGAGGAGAGGCTGTGCTGGGTGATGTGCCGGTAATGAATGGTGCTGCCCGTACAGGATGGTATGTAAAGCCTGCTACCATGTATGCAATCAGTGCATCTACAGAGCATCCGAAGGAAGCTGCAATGCTTCTTGAATATCTTGTAAGCAGTAAAGAAATGGCAGAACTTCAAGGTCTGGACAAAGGTATACCATCAAATGCAGCAGCAAAGCAGGTTCTTGAGAGCGAAGGAATGCTTGAGGGGCTTCAGGGGGAAGCATCCGAGATAGTAGATGCAACAGATACAATACTTATGAGTCCGTATTTTGAGGATTCTGCGTTGCAGAATGCACTTAAGAGTGCTGTTATTGATGTTCTGTATGGAAAAAGTGATTTAGACAGTGCAGCACAGACTGCATATGATGCAATGGTGAAGGATTTGAAGTAAAGATAAAACAGTTCAGCCTTGCCGTCTGTATGTGCAGCATCTGATGTAGTGACGGTGGCAGGGATATGGTTATATATTGTGTGCGTAAGCATTGAGGAGAATGCTGGAAATTTATTAATATGATGCCGGCATATGCCTAGCAGAGACCGTCTGTCTGAGGAAACGGGTGAGAATTCACCCGTTTCCGAGTTACGGTCGTCGCTTGGCAGATGCCGGTATCATATTAATAAAATTTCCTGCTTTCTCCGAAGCTTAC
>CAMENQ010000358.1 GCA_945928585.1 uncultured Roseburia sp.
TTAAGAACGCTTTTTTCAGTCTGGCCATTTTCCCAGTATCGCATAACAGGTAAACGACAGTTCAATGAATTAAGCACAAGCCTTACAAGAAGTTCTCCTTCTTGGTCGGAGTCACCTGCGTGCACTACAAAATCATATATGCCTGTTGATAACATATTTTTTATGTTGTAATAATTTTCTTTACTGGATGGTATGACTTTATACTTATAACCTCCATGTTCTTCTGCAAGGATTGGTAATGTATCCCAACTCCATACCTTTAATTTTTCATCGATTTCGTCAGGCTTCATAAGTGTTACTAAATGTCCTGACTGCGTTGCAAAGTCCAAGTCAAATGAAAACTCAGAACGATGCATTGTGAATATTTTTTTAACAAGCTCTTTAACTGAGGGCTTTTCTGATATAAATAATCCTTTTTTCATATATTTTCCTTTCCTTAATACTGCGTTATTTATTTCATAGATTACAATTTAGTATGTGTTTTTTATTTGTGTGTGTTTGTCCTAAAGTACTCCTATAAGTTCAATAATTACGTTTGTCCTATAAAATAATGATATATAAAATTTGTATTCACTATCATACTAATTCTAACTGGTATTATTGTTCTGGTTAAAGACGCTTAGAAGTAAGGTCAAAAAATCAACACTACATACATACTAGTGATAGGAGATGTTCCTAATATCATTTTTTAAAATTTTTTAAGGAGGCTAAAACAATGAGAGCAATTAAGGGTTTTATTGCAGATGAAAAAGCAAGATTAAGCAATGTGGTAGAGGATGAAGACGGCTTTGAAATTATTCAGGCAATTTTCCTTATCCTGATAGCGGTAATATTAGGCGGACTGATGATTGCTTTGGGACAAGGTCTGTACGATAAGGCCGAAAATCAGATTAATACCGAACTCGGTGATAATTTCGGAGCCTAATGTGTATGGAAGCTGTTTTACTTATAGCAGTTACTATTGCAGCAATTACAGATTATTGTAATGGAAAGATTCCAAATTTTATTACTATTCCGTTAATCGTGATTGGAGCAGTGTGGCAGATATGTACCAGCGGAGGCGCATATCTTTTAATGTTGCTGGTAATATTTTACATGCTTTGCTCCTTCCCCGGAATAGGAATGGGGGATTTAAAGTTGATTTTTGGAATTGCAATATGCACAAATCCACATATTCTATTCAAATTTTTAGTTATATCGCATCTGGCTGCAGTCATCGTATGGTTAGGAAATTTTTTCTTAACTAAACAAAAATTGAAGGGATTATGTATGGGTCCTTTTTTTACAACATTAATATTCTGCCTTTAAAAGGAGGTTATCTTGAAGAAACTTAAGAATATCAATTGGGAAGATGGTGCCTCAGAAGTAATAGCATGGATGTTTGTCATTCCATTTCAGATAATTATGTTCTGCTATGTTATAAGTATTACAGAGGTATCAATTCTTACACAGGAAGTTAATTATACCAATTATGTTGCCTTAAGAGGTGCCTGTGTAGCCGGAAGTCGTGAAGCTGCCGAGAACTATACAAACGAAACAATATCTGCCAATCTTCCGGTAGGAAAATTTGGTGTCGCTTCTATTGCTGAGAAAGTGCAGACTGACGAAGGAGAAGTTCCCCGTCTCAGGCTAACACATGGCGATAATAATGGCCGCTGGGTAAAAGGTACATTGGTGTCTCTTGATATTGTCGTAACAACGAACCTTACAATGCTTGGTACTCCGAAGGAAATTCACAGTTCAATGACTATGATGCTTGAAAGTCCTGCCGGTGGTTCTACAGCTTATTAAATAACTTAACTAACAGTTATGGAGGTTTTATGATTTTTACAGTTATATGGACATTTATATTAGCCCTTATAATGGGGTTTTGTATAGGCTGTATATGGGAATGTACAAGCAGAAAAAGGCATTACCATGGAAAAAGCTTCAATTCAGGCGATAGTCAATATATTCCTGAAATAAATCAGGATATACTGAATTTGAATCACGATATCTCAGCACAGAAATATAATGAGTCTTGTCCTGAGGATGTACAGCAAATTGCTGAAGCCTTAAAAATGGAAAGTGCAATTAAGAATCAGGATAATGAATTCCTTGAAACTGTCGAACATATGATGAATAATTCAAGTGATATATCAGACAAATAATAAGATTTGCAAGGGCTGTGGCAGAATGTCATGGCCTTTTGTTTCTGGGAGGAAAACATATGGATAGAAATAATATAGTAAAAATAATTTTAATATCTATTGCCTTTATAGTCCTTATTTTTTTTGCCGCAGTATATACAGATGCACACAGGGAATTACCTGCGTATAACTCTAAAAATGATATTTATATAGAAGAAACAACGAAAAAAACAACTATAGATTCATATACCATAAATAATCCGGATTTGAACTTCAGTCTTGAAATACCCGAAAACTGGGTAAAAGTAAACCGAGACGGATATGACAGTTATATTCATGCTCCAAGTGCATCAGCGGTCAATATTTCAGTATCTGATTATGACGGAACCATTAATGAGTTTTTACAACAATCATGCGTAAGTTCAATGATTGCTGAAAATTCTGCCGAGTTGATTAATTATTCTTCTCAAGGAAACAGT
>CAMENQ010000359.1 GCA_945928585.1 uncultured Roseburia sp.
ATGACACAGGGGATTTGGGACTTAGAAAATCCAAAATGTCGTATCATCCTGACTGTATGATTAAGAAATATATTGCCGTAAAGTCTGATTTTTCTTATGCAACGTATGAGGACAGAGAAGACATAATTACTCTTTGGGAAATCTGTTTTGGTGACAGCAGGGAGTATATAGAATTTTTCTTTGAACATATGGTAAAAGAGGATACTGTTTTATGCCGCAGACATGGCGGAAAAGTGGTTTCAATGGCTTGTATTATTCCGGCAGAAGTACGTTATGGTGTTAAATTCGAGAAAATAAATTATCTGTACGCAGTGGCAACTCTCCCTGAATACAGGAAACAGGGGCTTGCTACATCAATAATTAACCATATATATGAAAAATACGGCTGTTCACTTGTATTGTGCCCTGAGAACGAAGAAGCACAAAGCCTGTACAGGAAAATGGGCTTTTGTGAGGCCTTTCATGGTCTTCGTAATATGTCTGATTATACAGGAGGCGGAACACCTGAAGAATTTGTTGAGATATATGATGTTACTGATGAATGTGCAGATGACTATATTGAGAGCAGGAGATTCAGATTTGCTGACAGGCCATATGTTGACTGGGATGATGACTACATCCGGTACGCTCTTGAAGAACACATAAATACCGGCGGAAGGATTGTAAAGTGCCATGACGGATATGTGCTTTTTAAGGTTTCTGAAAATGAAATAATTATTGCAGAAAATACCGTGCCTGCAGAATGTGATGATATTGTTTTGAAAGGTCTTACGGCATTATCCGGAAAGCAAAGAGTCTCATATGAAAATAATATGGGCATGTATAAAAAAGGTATTAATGAGGATTGTTGTGAGCATAATGAAGGGTACATTGCTTTGACTCTCGGATAAAAACTTTTGACAAGAATTTCCAACAGTAGTACTATCAATATAACAGATAAAAGGGAGTAGCTGAACACCTTAACAGGTGGATTTGAAATCGTCAGCCGATGCCGATGTGGCATCCGTATCAAATGAAACAGCAAGACTTTTATTACGGAATTAAGCCGTAGTAAAAGTCTTTTTTCTTATTTTTATAGACGTAATAAGAGTATATTCACTTTACAATATCAATAAAGTTTGGAGGTAAATGTCTTATGTATTTTTTTTATAAAGCGAAGTATAAATCGGGGATTAAGGAGCTATGTTGACTGTTGTAACATGTTAATGCAAATGAATGACAGAAAGAAATATAGTGATAAAAAGTAGAAAGGAAGATAAATTATGAAATTTAGAGACAAGGAATATGTTTTTACGACAGATAAAATTACAGATATTTGGTGTGCAATAAATAGTCAACGTGCATTGTGTGAAAACAAAGAAATATCAGTCAAAGTAAAAGCTATAAACGAAAAAGCAAGACCAAGTAATTTCCAGGCGCGAAATAAAATAATATGTTCACTAGAGCGTATTGAAGATGGATTAGATTATCTAAATTCTTATGAATTAATACCTAATAGTAGACAAAGAAACGCTTTTGGTTTTGTAAATTTCATAAATTGTGAGTATGTCATCGTACATTGTATAGAGGAATTGGCGAAGATATATGATGTAGATATTAAGAAAGTTACAAATTCGAGAAAATGTTTTAGTGATTTTAAGTATGGAAATGGTAGTGACAAAGAGGTTTTTGAATATATCAGATCTTTATGTGCAGCTCATCCTACTGATACAAGTATGCATCCGACTGTTCATAAGGAAAGGGAATTTGATTGCTGTTCAAGAATAGTATAGTTTTTCTGTAGCAATGGATCGAGAAGACATTACTCAATTACGTGATTATTTGAGAACTGTATTAGAAGTGTAGGTGATATTTATGCTTGCCGCTGGATAAGTGGCTAGGATCGTAAAAATTCTTATTTACAAAGTAAGAGGTAAAGCAAAATGAAGATAGATAAAGAACAATGGAAATGGACAAGAGAACCGAGAGAGTTTTCTATTTCAGAAGATAAGATTGAGATAATAACAAATCCACATACAGATTTATGGCAACGTACATATTATCATTTCAGAAATGATAATGCACCTGTACTACAGATAACCACAAGCGAGAAATCCTTTTCTTTTGTAGTTAAGACAGAATTTGAAAGCAAGGTACGTTTTGATCAGTGTGGCGTTGTAATGTATCTGGATAGTGAGAATTGGCTTAAGGGTTCTATTGAATATGAGAATGATGAGTTTCAGCATCTTGGTAGTGTAGCTACCAATAATGGTTATTCGGACTGGGCTACAACAGAGATTGATGCTGATATCAAATCTATGTGGTACAGATTTAGCAGACGTGAAGACGATTACTGCATCGAATGTTCAGAAGATGGTATTAAATTTAAGCAGATGAGAATTTGTCACATGTATAAAGCTGCTGATGAGATTCAATTTGGTATTTATGCATGTAGTCCGGAAGATTCTTCTTTTAAGGCGATATTTACAGATATGGAAATAACAGAATGCAAGTGGCTTGCACATGATGGTCAGGCGCCTGATGAAGAGTAAAAATTGAAATTTACGGACCACTGTAACGTTTGTGGGTTTTAAGCGTTTGAACCCT
>CAMENQ010000360.1 GCA_945928585.1 uncultured Roseburia sp.
GATTTTATATGGAGCCTTTTCACGATATTTTGTTGAATTACCGCGAAGTTTAAGATAAATATCTCCAAAATAAAAGTCAGTGTTTTCAGTGGTATAAGTAGAATTGCCCTGCATTGCCATTGTACCTGCCACATATGTTTCACCTACAGCTTCATCAGTATTTATATAAATGACAGGAAGCTTGCTGCAATACAGTGAAGCAGATACGGTTTTGGATTTGTCATATGTGACGGTGACTGTAATAAACTTTTCTAAATCATCAGAAGTAGGAGTGTAGGTATTAGTTGCATTGTTTATATGCGTTCCGCCTATAGTCCATTCATACACGGCATCCTTTCCGTCAGCATTATTCAGATATACGGTAAGAGGTCTGCCTGTCTGTGCATAATTGGAATTAAAGCTTAAATATGCTTCACCCTCAAATGAAATGTTTGTGTCCACATGGTGTGCGTCTTTAAAGAAAGTAAAGGAGCCCACCAATAGAAAAATGGCTAAAATCATGCAGAATATTGCACCATATAGCCATTTTTTGTAAATAGTTTTTTTAGTGTTCATAACATACTCCTTTTATTCTGTATGTGCAAATATGTTAAAAGTGCACATAAGATTGTAAAAACCAGGTTAAATTGTAGCATTTTTGCACAATTATAACAACACTAAAAAATTAACAATATTGAAATGATTTATTAAAAATACTGCACTTTACATCTGCGTATCAGATGCAAGCTCTTCCCATTTTTCGTATAGTATATCTAAACGCTCCTTAAGAGTTGTCTGCTCCTTATTTATTTCCATACATTTTGAAGCGGATGTAAAAATCTCCTCTTTTGTCATTTCCTCATCAAGAAAAGCAAGACGGTTTTCTATGGAGGAGATTTCCTCCTCTGTTTTCTTTAATTCATTTTGACGTTTACGTTCCTCTGCCTGTCTGGCTTTCATTGTCTGCCAGTCAGCTTTCCCGTCACAATTATTGCCGGATGAAAAAACAGGAGCATCTTTAACAACAACATCATCAGCATTGTTTTTAAGGGCAATCTGTGAAAGGTGGTCGTGCTTTTCCATATAATAGTCATAATTTCCCGGATAATTTACAAGAAGACCATTTTCTAGATCAAGTATTCTTGTAGCAGTAGTGTTTATGAAATATCTGTCATGGGATACGAAAAGTACTGTTCCTTCATAGTTATTAAGTGCATTTTCAAGGATTTCTTTTGAATCCATATCAAGATGGTTTGTAGGCTCATCAAGTATAAGGAAATTTGCCTCTGAAAGCATAAGCTTGGCTAAAGACAGACGTCCCCGTTCCCCGCCGCTTAAATCCTTAACCTGCTTAAATACATCATCTCCGGTAAATAAAAAAGCAGCAAGCATATTTCGGATTTCAGTATTTGTAAGCGACGGATATGTGTCGGAAATTTCCTCGAAAACAGTATTTTCCATATTTAAAAGCTGGTGTTCCTGATCGTAATATCCGATATGAACCTTTGCACCAAGGGTGACACTACCGGAATCAGCATCAAGAAGACCATTAAGTATTTTTAATATGGTAGTTTTTCCTGTACCGTTTTCTCCGATAATGGCAACACGCTCTCCACGCTTTATTTCAAATGAGATATTTTTAAAAAGTGTCAGGCTGCCGAAAGACTTACCAAGACCGTCTACTGAAAGGACATCATTTCCGCTTATTATACCGGGAGTAAGAGTAAGCCTCATAGTTTTATTGTCACCGTCAGGCTTATCTAAAATTTCCATTTTATTAAGAAGCTTTTCCCTGCTTTCAGCACGTTTAATGGATTTTTCCCTGTTAAAGGAGCGGAGCTTTTCTATTACTTCCTCCTGATGTTTGATTTCGCGCTGCTGATTAAGATACTGACGCATCATTGCTTCTCGTCTTTGGGCTTTCTTTTTTGCATATTCAGAGTAATTTCCCATATATACAGAAACGTTTGTACGGTCTATTTCAATAACCTTTGTAACAATACGGTCAAGGAAAAATCTGTCGTGTGCAACTATTATAACGGCACCGTTATATGATGACAGATACCCTTCAAGCCATGAAATGGAAGCAATGTCAAGATGATTGGTAGGCTCATCAAGAAGTATGATATCAGGATTTGATAACAGCATTTTTCCTAATGCTACACGTGTTTTCTGACCGCCTGAAAGCTTTGAAATATGCTTGTCATACATATCCTCACCAAATCCCAGACCTTTTAGAACACCACATATCTCACTTTTGTAAGAATAGCCGTTTAAAAGTTCAAAGCGGTGAGTAAGATTTGTGTAGGAGGTAAGAAGTGTGTTCAGTTCGTCACCGGATAAAAGCTTCATCTGCTCCTCCATAAGTCGTATTTTATTTTCCATTTCTATAATAGTTTTTTTGGCATTGAGCATTTCTTCATATATGGTGTTATCACTTTTTATATCCTGATACTGGGCAAGATAACCTAATGTTTTGTCCTTTGCCATAAAAATATCGCCATTATCAGGAGCAATTTCCTTAACAATAGTTTTTAAAAGTGTAGACTTGCCTGCACCGTTTATGCCTACTATGGCAGCTTTTTCTTTTTCTTCTATATTAAAT
>CAMENQ010000361.1 GCA_945928585.1 uncultured Roseburia sp.
AAAAATTCGCGAATGCGAATTTGTAAGCGCCGCTGCCGTGCGGCGCTTTTTTTACTCTACCGACACCAAATAATAATATATCGGCTGACCGCCATAATTTACCTCGAACTCAACTGTTGTATATTTTGCACTAAGTTCTTCAGCAATGGCATTTGCATCCTCCTCAGTCACATCAGCACCATAGTATATACTTATAAGCTCTGATTCCTCATCTATAAGCTTATCTATCATATCTACTGTAGTAGACTTTATGTCTGTACCTACTGCTACAATGCCACTATCGCCGATACCCATAACGTCATTTTCCTTTATGGTGAATCCGTCAATTTCTGTATCTCTTACTGCATATGTTACCTGACCTGTCTTTACCCTGTTCATTTCCTCTATCATATCATTTGTATTGTCCTCGATGGATTTTTCAGGAATAAAGTTTATAATAGCTGTAATACCCTGTGGTATAGTTTTAGACGGTATAACAACCACCTTTTTATCCTCCACAAGAGTTTCTGCCTGATTTGCGGCAAGAATAATATTACTATTATTAGGGAAAATGTAAACCGTATCGGCATTTACCTTATCTATGGCGTTTAACAAATCCTCAGTGCTTGGGTTCATAGTTTGGCCGCCCTCAATAATATAATCAACACCTAATCCCTTAAATATCTCGTTTATACCCTCTCCTACGGATACTGATATAAAGCCATATTCCTTCCTTGGCTCATCTGCTTTAACCTCTGTCTCTTTTTCCGAATCAGAAGCTTTCTGTTCAGCGGCCTTCTTTTCCGCATCCTTTATAAGTCTTTCATTATGCTCCTCTCGCATATTGTCTATTTTCATCTTTGTAAGAGAGCCATAGGTAAGTGCCTTCTGAATGGCAAGTCCCGGATCATTTGTATGAACGTGAACCTTTACAATGTCATCATCAGCAACAACAACCAGAGAATCACCTATAGACTCAAGATATGCTTTAAAGTTTCTTTCCTCATTATCATCAAAATTCTTTTCAAGCATTATGATAAACTCTGTACAGTATCCAAACTTAATATCTGCTGTATCAATATCTGAGGTGTCAACACCTGATGATATATTCTTTTGTTTTGATGATGTGCTTTCATATGATGTAAGGTCTATTTCTTTTCCAAGGAACGCATCATATGCTCCTTTAAGCACCTGCATAAGTCCCTGACCGCCTGAGTCTACTACTCCTGCCTGCTTTAAGACAGGTAACATCTCAGGTGTCTGGCTGAGGACATAATCTCCATACTCAATAGCTTCCTTAAAAATAATGTCAAGATCGTCTGTTTTCTTAGCCATCTCAACAGCCTTGTCAGCAACACCCTTAGCTACCGTAAGGATAGTTCCCTCCTTCGGCTTCATAACTGCCTTATATGCAGTTTCCACCGCTCTCTCGAAGGAACGTGCAATCACTCTGCCGTCAACAGCTTCCACTTCCTTTATTTCCTTTGTGAAACCTCTGAAAAGCTGCGAAAGAATAACACCGGAATTTCCTCTGGCTCCACGAAGTGAACCTGATGATATAGCCTTGGCAAGTGTCTCAAAGGTTGGTTCCGTAAGACTGCTTACCTCCTTTGCCGCTGACAATATGGTAAGTGTCATATTTGTGCCTGTATCTCCATCCGGAACCGGGAAAACATTTAATTCATTTATCCATTCCTTTTTTGCCTCAAGATTTTGTGCTCCGGCTAAAAACATTCTTTTTACTGTCTGGCAGTCTAAACTTGTTCTGCTCACAATGAGTTCCTCCTATAAATTAATCTATGATACGCACACCTTCAACGAAGATATTTATCTTCTTTACGGTAAGCCCTGTAAACTCTTCCACCCTGTATTTTACACTTTCTACAAGATTATCACATACGGCTGAAATGCTTACTCCATATGATACTATAACATGAAAATCTATGGTAATGCTGTTATCTTCCGATATATCTACATTAATTCCCTTTGAAAGACTCTCCTTCTTTAAAAGCTTTACGAGACCGTCTGTCATACTCACTGCAGCCATTCCTACAATGCCAAAGCAGGAAACTGCTGTAGTACCCGCGTATTTTGCTATAACAGCCTCATCAATCATTACATCTCCAAGACCTGTGTTTAACATTCCTTTCATAGTCTAACCTCCAAATTAAAGTACAGAACCTGATTATTAAGTCTGTACATATTTTTAAATATTTTACCATACTTTAACTAATAAATCAAGAAAACTAATTTTTTTACAAAAACACTTGCAAAATATTACTACTTCTGTTAGAATACTCTTTGTTGTGGTCTGTAAAGACCGATATTCCTGTATATTAAGGAGGTGCAAATCATGGCTAAATGTGCAATTTGTAGTAAAGCTGCTCACTTCGGAAACAATGTGAGCCATTCTCATAGAGTATCTAACAGAATGTGGAAGGCAAACGTAAAATCTGTTAAGGTTAAGGTAAACGGTGCTGCTAAGAAGATGTACGTATGTACTTCTTGCTTAAAGTCAGGACTTGTTGAAAGAGCTTAGTTTTTAAATTGAACAAACTTCAAAAATGCCTCAAGGCTGTATTTTCAGACTTGAGG
>CAMENQ010000362.1 GCA_945928585.1 uncultured Roseburia sp.
AATATAATAATCTTTTACATATGTTTCCGTACTTTTATACTGATAATCATCATTATAATAATTTGACACTTTAGGCCATTTACCGTCTTTTGGTACTATGGAAAAATAGTAGTTGCTGTTTTCCTGTGTATATTCATTCATATAATCACTATATTCCCCTTCAAAACCTCCTACCAGGCATTTATATGCACCATCTAATACATTATGTCTGTATTCTTCCGCCAGCCGTTCTATTTCCTTTTCTTTAAAGCTGCTTTCCTTAAATCCAATATCATGTTCGTTTACGGCTATATAATCTCTGTCCACACATATACCAAAAATTATTGCTGCAGATACTGTAACAGGCAGCGACACCGCCGCAAGCAGAAAGCTTACAACCTTTAACCACTTTTTTCTTATTAACTTATTCATATCATTCTCCTCCTTCTTTATCATTCGATTTTATACCCCTGTCCCCACACTACCTTTAAATGTCTTGGTTCAGACGGATTTATCTCTATCTTTTCCCTCAAATGTCTTATATGTACCGCTACTGTACCTTCAGAGCCAAGCGGAGCATCCTCCCATACCTCTCTGTAGATATCCTTTGGAGAATAAACCTTGCCTGGATTTTTCATAAAAAGCTTTAAAATCTGAAATTCCGTAGGTGTAAGTGATATTTTTTCCCCATCCACCGTTACCTCCTTGGAATTGTCATCAAGCTCCACTCCGCCTGTTTTTAATACACCGTTTCCTTCATTTTTGCTTCCGCCAAGGGTAATGTATCTTCTAAGCTGTGCCTTTACTCTGGCTATCAGCTCCACCGGATTAAAAGGCTTTGTCACATAATCATCTGCCCCTACGTTTAAGCCCAGTATTTTATCCGTATCTTCACCTTTTGCCGTAAGCAGTATAATGGGTACATTGTTGTTTTCCCTTATTTGTGCCATCGCAGTAATGCCGTCCATCTCAGGCATCATAATGTCCATAATTACAAGATGAATGTTTTCCGTATTTATTGTTTTTACTGCCTCCCTTCCGTTATATGCTTTATATATGCTATACCCCTCCCCTTTAAGATATATACTTAGTGCCTCCACTATATCCTTTTCATCATCGCATATAAGTATGTTGTACATTACTGTTCTCCTCCCTTGCACTGTTATTATGCCAGATATTTTTTTAAGATTAAAGAAGGTAAATCTTTAAGGTTTTCTTAAGATTCTCTTTTTCTCTAATTCTTATAAAAAGGTGCCGCCAGACAGCGACACCTTAAATTCTCATTATTTATTTCCCCACTTCTCCATAAGTGCATCGTACTCTTCCTTTGTAATCGGCACAAATGAACCGTGTTTTGCCCCCTCAGGCATCTCATATGTTCCCTTTTTCATACGGACAAAGTTTGCATTTTTTAAGTCCTCAAGACTGTTTGCTATAAGTGGAAAATAACCGACACCTGCATTTTTGCCTGTGTAGCCGTCCATATAAAGCACCCATTTTTCCTCTCCGTTTATTTTATAAATGGCAGGACCTTCAACTCCTGTCTCTCCTGCTATCTTTGTCTTTACCAGAGAGAAATCGCCGAGGACAGCATCACTTGTTTCCAAAAGAATGGAAAGCTCATTTTCATTTTTTGTAAATCTGTAATATGTTCCCTGATATTCTATCATGGAAGTATCAATAAATGTAATGCCTGCTTCTGTATCTTTATAAATTACCGGCTCTGTAAACGTATAGAAATCTCTTGTCTTTGCATACCAGATTTTCTTTCCGTCACCGCCCTTAAGACCGGTAGCCCAATAAACCACATATTCTCCGGTAGTTTCATCATAAGTAGTCTCAGGAGCCCACATACATGCAGCATTTTCAGGTGCAATAAGTATAAGTCTCTCCTCTGACCAGTTTATAAGATCATCTGACTCCCATATTCTTATATAGCGGCTGCCATTGCCTCCGTACGATGCCCAGTCTCCGCCATTTGCATCAAGGTCAGTACCTATAAGGTAAAAATGGTCTCCCTCAGGCGAACGGACAAGATAAGAGTCCCTGACACCCTTTGTTCCAAGCTCTGCCTTAAGAATAGGCTCATTTTCATTTAGGGCTGTCCAATAAAAGCCATCCTCGCTTGTTGCCATATGTATATGCTGGCTTTCTCCGTTTCCATATATATTCCCCCTGAAATATGTATATAAATATGCGCTGTATTCTTTCTCCTCCGGCTTTGCCTTTATGGTAAGGTTAAAGTCCTTTGTTGTTGTATAATCACCTGACGTAAGAGTTGCAGTAAGTGTAACCTGCTCATCCTTATCTCCTCTCGTCACTACACCTGCCGGTATTTCTCCGTTTTCTCCCGTAGCCGTAAGTGTAATCAGGTCTGCCCTGTCACAGCTCCACTTTATGTCTATCTCGTCATTTTCTCCTGCCTTTTCAAGGAGGGTTATATTTCCTCTGACATTATCTGTATTGTGAAGAAGATTTTCTGCAATATTGTCTATTTTTGCAGGTGCTGCCTCACTTTTTGACAATATGGTAAATTTAAAATATGTAACATTTGAATTGCTTTCAACAGCCACTACTACATCCTGACTTTCAGA
>CAMENQ010000363.1 GCA_945928585.1 uncultured Roseburia sp.
ACATTTTTTTCCTGCCAGAAGACATTCATCAAAAAGTGACGTAACGCCTACCTCATTTCTTACAGCATAGTAAAAATATACCACTTCTGCATTTTGATATGGCAAGAGACTTCTTACATTCTCCACTGCCCTTTCACTTATATACGAAAGCTGATTTTTTGTTAGCCGATTTCTTTGATTCAGCTTTTCTTTACGCATATATGATTTACCCATACCTGTATTCATATATTTTTCCTTTTACTTTTTCCTCAAATCCTTAAGGTCTGTTATTGAACCATCCGGATTTTTAAAGCTTACATTTTCCAAGGTTCCTCTCAGGTTATTATGAACAGCTCTCACATATGCTTCCCGCAATGTTTTCTGTTCTGCTTTTTCCTCCTCAGTAAGTCCAATTGTTTGTGATTTTTTATATAATTCATTTATTCTGTCAATATCTGTTTTTTCCATAAAACGCTTTTTCGTGCCTTTCTTTTAAATAATACCTTTGTTAATCCCCGTTAATTTGTAAGAATATATACATTGTTTCTGTCTGTTGCAATACATCCCATATATTCTCCTTTTTCCCTGTGAAGAAGTTTTAAATCCGGATATCTGTATACGGCTATAAACAGCTTTTCTTTTCCAATAAGATGTTTTTTCCGCTCTGATACTATAAACATATCATTTACAACGGTTTCAACCCTCTGCTTCTCCAAAAAGCTTATATCCACTTTGTTTTTTATAAGATTGTAAAACTGTGTTCCACCTTTTATTTTCAGTCTAATATAAGGTGTTCTTCCTATAACATAGCTCCATACCAGATCTTCTTCGCTGTATATATTCCGATTTATACAGGTGGTTATTTCTTTTGTCTCTGTATTAAAGAAAACAACCTGCTCCTCATGGCTTTCTATTTTTACCTTAGAATATACTATATATTTTCCTTTAACAGCCACATAAGGAAAAGTTTCCGTATAAAAAGCCTGATCTATAGTATCTAAACCTATTTTTTTCTTTGACAGCAGCAGTTCACTTACAAGCTGTCCCAAATTAATAAAGCTTATTTTTTCAAGGGATACTTCATTTTTTTCCATTTTGTCATAGCGCTCATCTGTTATAAGGTTAAACCCTGTTTTTATAAGACACATATTGTTATCAAACAGTTTTATATTCTCGATACCGTTTGATCTAAGGTCATCATCTACAACAGGTATCTTTTTTTCTTCCTTAATACAATATAAAAACTGGTCAAATTCAAAGTATCCCTTATATGTTTCAGTAAGGTTATATCGGATATATTCATTTTGGAAAAGAAGATAAAAGTCATTAAAAACAAAAACCTTTGTTCTCTTATAGTCGTTATATTCACTTATATCTTCCTTTACGGTATATACCTGCTCAAGCTCCTTTGAGTTTATTCCATATTTATATATGGTTATACTTTGATTTGCTTCATTTGTATCTGTTACTGTGGTAAAATAAATATTATCAGTTTTCTTATCAAAATTCTTTATTTTGAAAATATCGTATTTCTTTTTTCCCGGAAGAAGCTCGGTTCGCTCATTTTTCTCCGGATTATATATATAATATCTGACTATATTTACTCCTTCATAATCAGACGGCTCATATTCCTTTTCCAAAATAAATCTGCCGTTATAAAGATGCCCCTTTTTATTGTTGGCATTTTTAATTATTCTAATATTCATAATTATAAAAATTCCTTTACATCAAAAGCTTCATTTTTATTTGCCCTGAACAATGTACCTATATTTTCCCCATCCATAATTCTTTCTATTATATGCACATCATCACCATTTGCAATAATCATATCCGTATCCGAATAAGTTGCAATCTGTGCGGCCACCAGCTTTGAAGCCATACCTCCTGTACCAACATTACTTGTACTTGTGCTTTTTCCCATACCTAACAGTTTCTCATCTATAACGGGAACTTCCTCTATAAACTCTGCATTTTTATTTATATTTGGGTCATCAGTAAAAAGCCCGTCTATATCTGACAATAAAATAAGTAAATCAGCATCCGTAAGCGCTGCCACTATAGCTGACAGTCTGTCGTTATCACCAAATTCAATCTCGTATGTAGATACTGTATCATTTTCATTGACTATAGGTATAATGCCCAGCTTTAAAAGTTCATTGAAGGTATTTATTGCATTTGCCCTGCTAATGTCATTTATCATAGTAATCTTTGTAAGAAGAAGCTGTGCAACACTTTGATTATATTCGCTAAAAAGCTTCTGGTACACCATCATAAGCTGTGCCTGTCCCACCGCAGCACACGCCTGTTTCTGTGCAAGTGTAAGCTTGTCTGAAAGATTAAGCTTTTTCCTTCCCACCGCTATGGCACCTGATGAAACAAGAATAACCTCTTTCCCCATGTTTCTTAAATTTGTAAGAACCCTTACAAGGCTTTCAAGCTTTCTCAAATCCAATATGCCTGTTTCTTTATGCGTAAGTGACGACGAGCCAATCTTTACAACTATTCTCTTCTTATCACTTATGTAATCTCTTTTTCCCATCTTCCCATTCCTCCTATAAGTATGTCAATGTCTATTAATCTGCCT
>CAMENQ010000364.1 GCA_945928585.1 uncultured Roseburia sp.
TATAATTTATCAGACTGTAAAAATAGTTTTAAAAATAATATGTTATAAAAGCAGCAAGTAAGAATCTGCAAAAAGGAGGAAAAATGGATAACGACAGAATGGAAGATGTCAGTATAAGAGATACGGGCATTAAGGATATAAATGTAGGCAATAAGGGATTTTTTAAGAAAAAATCATATAAGTTTACAAATAAAAAACAGTCTTTAAGGGGTATTATTTCTACCATATATTTTGTTATGGCTGTTGGATTGATTGTATATGCCGTAGTGTTGTCATTTAAGGCAAAAGGAAATGGCGGAGTGGCAGTGGGGGCATTAGGTATGGAAGCATTAGTGGTTTCTATTGCCGGTGTTGCCATGGGAATATACAGCTTTAAGGAAGAAGATGTATTTTTAAAGTTTCCATGGATTGGAACAGTTGGGAATACCATTGTATGTCTGTTTTTGCTTGGTACGATTTTAGTAGGTATATAGGAGAAAGGAACAGGAAAATGAATTACATCACAAATTACAAAAATGAAAATGAATCCGTAAAGGAGCGCTACCAGCTGGTGATGGACAGAGTGGCAGAGATAGCGGAGGGTGAGGATACCGTACCTGAAAAATACAGGGAATATTTTAAGAAACAGGCAGAGCGGCTTATATTTATTAAAAAGCTTTATGATATGTCAGAAAGTGGAGAGTATAGAAAAAAATCAGAAAAAGAGCTTAAAGAAATAAACGACATACTTCATGATGAAATCAGAAATCATTACGATACAAGCTGGCTTAATCCTTCATATATGATGAAAACAATAGGAGAGGAATATGGAAAATACCTGCTTTGGCTGGGAGTTTCCATAAGAAATCTTTACGAGCCGGCACTTTCCGTAAAACTGGAGATCGTAGTACTATATACAGAGCTTTTTGTGGAAATATATAATCTTTTTGAAACTGATGAGTTATCAGAGAAAAATCTTAAGGATATACAGTACTGGTTTAAGCATGACTGTAATGAAATAATTCTTGATTATGCAGTCAGAGACAGAGACTGGAACAGAGATTTTGCCACCAGCATTATAATGGAGTCAGATTTAAGCAACACTGCATATTTATACTTTTATGGAGCAAATATCAGCAGAAATGAAATAGAAGCATCAAGGCTTTTGGCTTCGTTTTCACAGGAAAAGATAGATGAAATGGCAAAAACTTTCACGGAAGGTTATATTAACGGCTTTAAAATACTTGGAAAGGATTTGTCAAAAAAGGGTGCAGTGCAGCTTATTTATAATATTGGATTTGAACGTATGATTAAAGCTGCCATAAAGCGGTTTGATAAGATAGGCTTAAAACCGGTTGTTATGTCAGGAGATTATAATTATACGCCTGCAAGCAGACAGTACAGCTATGACCACAGATATTTTGATGCGCCTTTGTACGACAAGTGTCAGAAGGACAGGGCAGTAGAACTTTATAAGGTTATATTTGAAAAGTATAAGGAATTTGTAACACCTATGGCAGGACCGGCAGTTCTTGAGGCATTTGGAGAAAAACCATTTGAGCCTGCAAATAAGCCGGAAAGCCTTAAATATACCGATAAGCAGCAGAAACTTAAAAATGAATTTAACAGAGAATATATGGACATTGTTCATAAATACATTAATCCTGAGGAAAGAAGCTTTACTATTATTTCATATCCTGTGGCAGATATAGGAGACAAATATAAAGAAATATTTGAGGAAACAATAAAAATAAACAATCTTAACCAGGATACCTACAGAGAAATACAGACAAAGCTTATCAATACAATGGATGAAGGCGAGTACGTTGAAATAAAAGGAATGAATGGCAATCATACGGATTTAATGGTGGCACTTAAAAAGCTTGACAATCCTTCAAAGGAAACACTTTTTGAGAACTGTCTGGCAGATGTAAACATCCCATTAGGAGAGGTCTTTACATCACCTAAGCTTAAGGGAACAGAAGGTACACTTCATGTTACGCAGGTATTTCTTAATAACTTAAACTATTTAGATTTGGATATAAAATTCAAAGATGGCTGTGTATCAGACTACACCTGTAAAAATTTCGGAGATGATGAAGAGGCAAACAAGGCGTATATTAAAGAAAACCTTCTTTCAGGGCATGATACCCTTCCTATAGGTGAATTTGCCATAGGAACAAATACTACGGCGTATGTTATGGGTAAAAAATACGATATTATGTCTGTCATGCCTATTCTTATTGTGGAAAAAACAGGGCCTCATTTTGCAGTGGGAGACACCTGCTACAGCTTTGATGAGGATGCAAAAACATACAATCCCGACGGCAAGGAAATTATAGCAAAAAGTAATGAATTTTCAGACCTTAGAAACACTGAACCGGAAAAAGCATACTTTAACTGCCACACGGATATTACCATTCCATACAATGAGTTAGGCTCAATAGAAGTGGTAAAATATGACGGAAGCAGAATACCTGTTATAAAGGAAGGCAGATTTGTTCTTGAGGGTACGGAAAAATTAAATGAGGCCTTAGAACAATTGAATGTATAGAAGTGAAGTGAAATCAGCCAGATCGGAAG
>CAMENQ010000365.1 GCA_945928585.1 uncultured Roseburia sp.
GTAATTGTAACCACTAAAGTCAAATAATGCATAAACCACATTTTAACAAGATCAGCCGAAAGTTCCAATAAGTAAAAAAACAGTCATTAAAACTGCAATAGCGTTATTTACCTTAGCCATACTTTGCACACCTCCTATATTATAAAACATTCGTAAAAAAAATTTTATCCGTTCTTGTAATCAGCCAAATTTTGTCAATTAATTTAACGCACTGCGACTTATGCAGTCCTTACATATTCCTCCAAGGGAAGAAGCCTCACATTCAAGCTCAAAACCAAATTTATCTCTAAGATATACTGCAATTTCATTCATAAAATCGCCTTCTAAATGGTATATCCTGCCACATACCCTGCACTGCATATGCAAATGCTCCTGACAACGCCTGTTACCGGCATATCTGTACATAACCGAATCACTACTGGATGCTTTGAACTTTGTAATCAACTTGTTCTCAGCAAGCTTATCCAGATTTCTGTATATCGTTGCAAGATTTACCTGTATCTCTTCTTTTGTTAAATACGCATATATCTCTGAAGCATTAAAGCCTCTCTCACTGTTTTCCTGTATATATTCTAAAATCTTCTGACTAACTTTAGTCTTATATTGTTTCTGCATATCAATTCCAACTCCCTATAAACTATTCAATATCTTCATAGTTACACAAAGCCATGAACAGCAAATTGCGAATCATTTGCAATTTTTGATTCTACATCATATAGTTAGCTCTGTCAACCCTTTATAAACAATGATTTAATTCAATATAAAAGTACAAAAAAAAGATTATTGCACTGTTGAATTTAATCAACTAATACAGTAATCTTTTAAAGTTATACTTATGGCAAATAAGGTCGCATTTCCTATAATGTCATTCCTGATGTCAATACCGTTTTTCAAAAGCTGTTATTCCTGATGTAAAACTGATGCCTGTTCTCTAATGTCAATCCTTGATGTCTGAACCGGTGTCAATACCTGATGCCTAAGCTGATGCCTGTTCCATGATGTCAATACCTGATGTTTAAACTGATGTAATTACCATGCTGCAAATACTGATGCACTACCAAGATGTCTACCCATGATGCCATTCCTGCTGTCTGTGCAAAGATGTCTGAACTGATGTCTTTACTCAAGCTGCCAATCCATGAAGCTAATACAATTTGAAAAAACTGATGTCATTACCATGCAAGCTAAAAGCCTTAATATCTAGTATAAATGTAAAGTAGTATGTTAGTTGTCGGTCGGCTTCCCCAATGGGAAATTTCAGAAATGCTTCCGTTAACTTCCATATCCGATATAACAATGTTAGTATATCATAGGTTTACGTAATATTATATAGGTAATTATGCAAAAATTTTTTATTAATTATTGATATTTTTTGGAAAAATTGCAAATTTCATTCAAATTGGTTAATACTTTTGATACTTATTTCCTATTTGTTCATTCTATTGGCTTTTTATCCTTTCGCAGGTGTAAAACCTTCAAAAATATATAGATCAAAATCCGATGCTATCTCATCAAGTTCCTTTTGTGAACGCACTGTCCATGCTACAGACAAACATCTGTAAAGTTTTCTGCAAAGTGTCCTTGAAAGTTCTTTGCGGTGTCTGCAATTATATGATACAAAATCCGGCATTGCATAACAGTTTCCTATTAAATGAGCAAGTAAAAAATATGGCAGAGTCATTTTTTCCCTTGTAAAATCCTCAGAAAGCTGTCCTCTGACAATATCCGGTCTATGCTTGCGGTACCAGCGTACTGCCATAGGGTGAAATGATTCTATACAGTAAAGCCCATTATACTTTAACAGCATCTCATTGCATATACTGCACAGAGTATCGGCATTTCCCTTCTCTACTTTATATTCAATAATAAGCGGAACCTTTCCGTCAACCAGTTCAAGCACATCTTTAAAGAGCGGTATCCTTTCATCAGTATCAAGAAGCCTGAATCTTTTCAGTTCATCATAAGTAAAGTCTCTAAGGTCGGCATCGACACCACATATACGCTTTAAATTGTCATCGTGAAAAACAACAGGTACATTATCCTTTGTAAGATGAACATCAAACTCTATTCCATATCCTCTCTCAACAGCCTTTTTAATAGCAGAATACGAATTTTCCGGACATTTCTGTTGTGAAGCCATATCGTGAAATCCTCTGTGTGCATAGTAATATCCATAAAATGGTCTATAATCCGGTCTGTTAAACAGTCTTGGCATTATTAATATGAAATAAAGTACCACTATAGTCAGAATAATTAAACCTACTAACTTAATCATTATATTAATCAGACCTTTCCTGTATGAATCATTATTATTTATGTCAATCGATATTATACCACTTTTTTCTACATATATATACATTATTTACCAGGTTATTATATATGTCTGTTTTAATAAAATTATGTTCAGTTCTTTACTGAAATTGAAACTATTTATACACTTATTCGCATGAATTGTGTGTATAATTTGGTCATTAGTTTTTATTTATTTGTTATAATCAAATATTTTTCCTATATTTTGAACATTACCAAGAGAGGCATCTATTCCAATAA
>CAMENQ010000366.1 GCA_945928585.1 uncultured Roseburia sp.
TTCTTTTAAAAGTGCAGCACTTACTTCTTTTTTACTCTGTAATGCATCCAAATCATTCTTATTATCATGATTTTTACTCTGAATAACCTTCTTGTCAATATGGAAGGTACTGTTATCCGTTAGTCTGGTATCTAAATACAGGTCTGTCTTCCTGTGAATTTCTTCCAAAAGTCCTTTTTCATCAATAAAGTCTTCATACATATCTCTTGAGACTTCTTTGTAAATCTGTGCAAATACTATCTCATTTATCATTGGTGTAAGCATTGCATCTCCAAGCTCATACACCTTGACCAGTCGCTCTGCTTCTCCGTATTTCATACATTGTATAAGATCTTTTGGTAAAATATATCCACACTGGGCTTTTCCTTTTAAAACCATATCCCGGACTTCTTTGCTACTGTCGCAGAAGATAAAACTGACAAGTTTGTCGTTTTCTGACAGATTCTGTTCAAAGCCTGCACTTTCATCATATACTGCCACTGTTATCTCTGTATCTGATCTTTGTTCCAGATTGTCGATTAAAGCTGACACAATTGTCATAATTATAAGAAACAGCCACAGTATCTTTTGATGTATCAGTCTTTTAAACAATATAAAACTGCAGGATGTCTTTATTCTGCCACCAATTTTTACTACAGAGCTTTTTGTTTTAAGTTTATACCTGTTACCCGGTTTCCATTCGCTTTTCATGGCAAGCACTGTTACTATCATGAAAAATGCAGCCCACAGGCAGATACCTGCCAATGCATTTACATACTGCGTCATTTCACCTGTAAACAGTATTGTAAACGCTGTTTTCAGAAAACCTGACGGTATATATTTTCCTATTTTTACTATTATCTGTGGTAAAAGGGCTGTTGGGATAAAGCAGCCTGACAGATATCCCTGAATAATAGCTGATATTCCAATTATCACTACCTCAGTATGTGTATTTTGTGCAAGCTGATAAATAAATTCATAGTAAGCCGCCACAAGACAAAGTGCCGCAACCATTAATATAACTGTTTTAAATGATATCACTACATCAACAACGCAGTTTAAAGCAACTGTAAGCGCAAGCATTACTATAATAAGTCCCGTAAGCACAAAATTCCTTGTTGCAAACTGACCTTTATATGAATGTCCAAGGCGTTCCTTTAAAATATGCTGTCTTGTCCTGTCACATTTACAATATTTTGAAAAGAGCATTCCTATAAGAAGCACATACAATACAAGAAATGCACTGGCATAATATACTGTCATGCCCTCATTTCCTGTTAGCGACAGCTTATAATTCTTGAAAAGCTGCTCCCTGTTCAATACAAGCTTAATATTATAGCTGTCTATATCACTATAAAGCTCGTTTAGCTGTGAAGCTGTATTAAACTCAGCGTTATTATGCTCCATACAGATATCTGCCGTAGCATAAATCTGTGCCTGAGCCATCTGTAAAATACTAATTCCTGCATCTGCAAGTTCTTCAAATACTTCTCCAAGTATACCTTCATTTATTTTTGTATCTGAAACATACAGTGTAGCCGGTCTGTTCTCGCCTGATATAATGTCTTCTACCATCCCTTTGGGAAACTCTATAAATGCTGCAATGTCACCATTATATAACGCATCAAGCCCCTTGTCCGTATCCATTGGTACAAGGTTGCACCAACCCTGCATTGACTCCATATTTTCTATATAGCTTATGGCAAACTGAATCAGCTCGTCATCTGGCGGTGCACAGTAACCGACATTAACAGCAGGCTCGTTATTATTTCTTCCCTGTACAAAATATAACGCGCAAAAAACAGTCACACTGATGACAAATGTCAGTATGGCTGCCTTCCAAAGCATTGATGGCAGTTGTGCTGCTGCCCTTTTTAATTCCGTTCTAAGTAATATTAATCTATGCCGCATCAATTAATTCCTACCCGCAAGTTTTAATAGTGACCAGAGTGTCTGCCTTACAAAATCTGAGATTTCATCACTGCTCATTCCAAGAATATCCTTTGCATTAGCCGGAATCTCTATCGTTTCTGAATCAAAGGGCTTTACAGCGTATGAAGCTGACATTCTAAGAAGCTGTGTATCATTTAAAGTAATACTTGCAGAATCAACATCAAATGCATAGCTCTCTCCCTTTACAATATCTCCAAAACCACCCCTGGCTTCAATTAAACCTGTAATCTTGCCTGTTCCAAATTCTAACGAACCATCAAACTCGTGACTTAAGTAATTCCACTGATTCTTATAAGCAGTTGTATACTGTCTGTCACCATTTTTTAATTTTAAACTGGTATCCTCACTGTACAATTCATTTGTAACAGATGCATTGCGGTTAACTGACAGTTCTGTCACTTTTTCTTTCTTATCTACTTTAATGCTTCCATCTATGCAGTCAAGTGCCCTGTCTTTTCCGGTAAATATAATATCAAGTACAAGTCCATTAATATCACTGTCAGCAAAATGAATCTCATTTCCGGTAGTAATCTTCACTATTCTATTCTTATCATCAAGGTAAAAATCGATATAAAGGTCTGCGTCAAGCTGCTGTCCAAGTATCTCCTCTATTTTTT
>CAMENQ010000367.1 GCA_945928585.1 uncultured Roseburia sp.
AGTATGGAGGAGCAGATATAAAGGCTATATCGGCATGCCCATTAAATTGGAATGATAAGCCGAATAAGGAAAGAAGTGTTATTGAAGCTGCAGTGAACAGCTGCTATTTTCCACTCTATGAAGTTGAGAGAAGCATTACCAGGGTTAATTATGATCCTGTAGCTCAAGGTAAAAAAATACCTGTAATAGATTGGTTAAAAATGATGGGAAGAACAAAACATCTGGTAAAGGACGAGTACAAAGATATTGTAAATGACATACAGAATGAGATAGACAGAAGATTTAAGTGTTTATTGGAAAAAGCACAAAATTCTTATTTGTAATAGTATAATTATTCAGAACCATTCGTAAAAGGAAAGCCATACAGTGGTTATTTTACGAATGGGTTTTTGAATAATTACCTTGCTTCAAAAAGAAGATTGCTTTTGAACTGTAGCAGCCAATTGACAGTAACAGACGTATTTATTATCATAATATATTGCAGCACAAATATGAAGAACACTAAGGAGAATACATTGTATATTATTAAGAAAAAACTAAAAGAGATATTGTTAAGAATATGGCAGGACGTTAAACAATATTGGATTGCAGTTATTTTATTTACATTATTAAATATATGTGTAAGAAAGCTGTTTCATGCATTTTGCCCGATGCTTATTATTACAGGGATACCATGCGCAGGATGCGGTATGACAAGAGCTGTATATTACATATTGACAGGCCGGTTCAAGAGAGGGATGGCGCTTAACCCGTCATCACCTCTTTGGATAATCTGGATATTTATTTTTATTTTCAGAAGATATATAATGGGTAACAAGTGGAAGCATGTATATGGATATCTTGCAGCTGTAGCGGCAATTACTATTATAATTTACATGGTACGGATTATTACAGAATTCCCAGGAGATCCGCCAATGGTATATTACAGAAATAATATATTATCGAGATTTATACCATTTTATAAGGAACTATTGCAAAGGATATTTCCTATGTGGTAAAATAATGCATATTATGTCAATTAAAACGCATTTTTGAAATATAATGCAAATGTTGACTAATATATATTTTGACTTATGGGAGGAAAAAATGGATAACAATAATATGTACAATCATGGACAGCAAAGTCAGGAACAACAGGAGGGAGTATTCCAGCAACAAACATATCAGCAGCCGTACCAACAGCCATATCAGAACAATAGTATGGGAAATGATACTGAACAGCCGATGTCTTATGGTGAATGGATGCTTACACTTTTGCTTTTGGCAATTCCATGTGTTAATATTATCATGCTGTTTGTATGGGCATTTGGAAAGGATAGTAAAACAAAGTCTAATTTTGCAAAAGCGTCTTTGACATGGACTGCAATTATGATTGTTCTATACATAATTTTACTTGTTGTTATTTTTATGACAGCAGCTTCTGTCGGAAGTACATTTTAGAATAGTATGAAAAAATAAAAAGCAATTATACTTTTTGGTGTAATTGCTTTTTATTATCCATAATATAAGAAAAACTGTACTAGTTCTTTTTGCTGGTCCATCGTCCGCTTGCACCGCAAGGAAGGACAAGTCCGTTGCTGGAAACGGGAAGTCCGATTTCGGAAGATTCAACATGCCCGCCAAACCGTGAAACAATGGCGGTTTCTATCATATATGTGAGAACAGCAGGCTGTAGACCGGTTGTATATGAATTTACAAGGAAGAAAAGTGGATTGTCAGAGAGTATCTTAGAAGTCAATTCTATAAAAGGAAAAATCGACTCTTCAATTTTCCATATTTCACCCTTGGGGCCTCTGCCGTATGATGGAGGGTCCATGATAATTGCATCATAATGATTTCCACGGCGTATTTCACGCTCTACAAATTTTACACAGTCATCTACAAGCCAGCGTATAGGTGCATCTTTAAGACCAGAAGCAGCAGCGTTTTCTTTCGCCCAGTTTACCATTCCTTTTGAAGCATCCACATGTGTGACAGAAGCGCCGGCATAAGCTGCGCTAAGAGTTGCGCCGCCAGTGTAGGCAAAGAGGTTAAGAACCTTAATTGGTCTGCCAGCTTTATGTATCAGATCAGAGAACCAATCCCAGTTTACTGCCTGTTCCGGAAAAAGTCCTGTATGCTTAAAACTAAATGGCTTCAGATTAAATGTTAATCCGTTATAATTTATACTCCACTCTTCGGGAAGATTAAAAAACTCCCACTCGCCGCCACCTTTGGTGCTTCTGTGATAATGGCCGTTTTTATTTCGCCAGCCGGGATTATTTTTAGGGGTATTCCATATTACCTGAGGATCAGGACGTACTAAAAGATATTTTCCCCAGCGTTCAAGCTTTTCACCGGACGATGTGTCAATGACTTCATAGTCCTTCCAATTGTCAGCTATCCACATATAATTATTCTCCATTCTGTTTATTTATATGTTATAATAATGATTATTCAGAGCTCAATTTTATATGGTATATTCTTATTGATATAAATTTTCAAAGATATGAAAATTTGCAAGGCTTTGAATAATTACTATATTATATCATTTGAT
>CAMENQ010000368.1 GCA_945928585.1 uncultured Roseburia sp.
ATCCATAATGACAGGTCTTCACAGGCTTTGCATCACACTTGACAGTTTCATGCTTGACAGCTGTTACCTGATTCTGTCACCGGAATACATTTTTTTAGACGGAAATATGCAGCTTCCATATTTCTGCTATTGTCCTGTTTGCGAAAATGACCACACATATTCCTCTACCACACAGCTAAAGCTTCTTTTAGAATATCTTATTTCTAAGCTTAATTATGATGATAAAAACTGTGTTGCGCATGTTTATTCACTCCATCAGAAATGTGTGGAGGATACCTTTTGTACAGATGATTTAACTGCTTCCTCTATGGATATTTTTTTTAAAAACTCCACAGACAATTTAACCGTCAGCGATTCAAAAAATTATGTTTCAGATTCAGAATCCGGCTCTTTTATGAATAATATTGTAAGAGATGCTTCAAATATATCCCTAAACAATTATTTTTCTTTCGATGATAATACGGACAGTACAGACAACACTATGAATAATACTGTAAACAGCTTTTCAGATAACACATTAAATAACGTCCCTGACGATATATTTATAAAAGACAGCAATTCATCATATATCTTCGGCTTTCCTGCTGCTTACTTTTTAATTTTTTCAGGACTTATATGCTTATGTGTTTTCACAATAATAAGCGGTTTATACCTGTACTTTATTAAAAAAACAATTTCTCTTACCATGTCTGCCGTTATATGTTTATCCGGACCTGTGATTTTTCTTTTGGCTCTTCCTTCGTTACTGAAGAAAAGAACAAAGGACTCTCTTCCACCTGATGATTCACATATATCTTCTGTTTCACCTGATACGGCTTCTCATGATTATTCTGATGAAGATTTAATTTTAAAAAATAATTCTTCATATATTATGCCAATTGGTGAAACAGTCCTTATAAGCCGCTGTAATCCTGTTGCAGTTCCTCACCTTTTATACAATGGAAATGACTTCAGTGAAGATATCAGACTTACATCATTTCCATTTACTATTGGCAAAATACCGGATTCCGTAAACCATATAATTGACAATACTCTTATCAGCCGTATACATGCACGCTTTTACAAAAAGGAGGACTGTTATTATATAGAAGACCTTAATTCATCAAATGGCACATATGTAAACAACGTACCTCTTTCCCCTCACACCATGACAGAAATACAGGATGGTGATTGTATTACCTTTGCCTGCCTGACGTATATATTTAAGCTTTGCTAATGCTTGAAAATCCCTCTTTGTAATGCTATACTATAACAAACATACGAATTGGGAGATTTTTATGATAGATAAAAATGTAATTGAGCTTTTAATAAAAAGGGGATTTAGATTCATAGGCTGCAATCAGCCTGATATAGGCATATTTTTCAAGCCTGAAAGTCCGACTGACTTAGATGTCTGTATACTTGCAAGCTTTACGGACGGACATATATATTCTTCGCTTCACCTTACAAATATATACGAAGAAGTCGAACGTAAATTTATCTTTAATGGATACAGAAACATAAATTGTCATTTTATAGTCTTTACCGACAATATGGACCGTGACAGAATACTTGCCGACTCTAATTTAAGTATTTGGCTTGTTGACACACTTATGAACCGTATTATAATATACGAAAACCAGCCGGAAGATTTTCAGTCCTTAAGAAGTGAACTTGAAAACATTATTTCCACTCCCCAGAAAAAACCTAAAAAAAAGCCTGCTTTTATCCCTTTTATGACTATAGCTTTAATTGCCATAAATGTAATTGTTTTTATCATCATGGAAATTTTAGGAGATACCACAAGTTCTGCATTTATGGATAATCATGGTGCCATGTCATGGAGACATTTGTTTGAGGATTATCAGTTTTACCGCCTTATAACATGCGTATTTCTTCACTTTGGTATAGAACACCTTATTAACAATATGCTTACTCTTGCAGTTATCGGAAATGAAGTTGAACGTGTCATAGGACATGTGAAATTTATTGTAATATACCTTTCAAGCGGAATTGGTGCCAGTTTCATTTCTGCTGTTTATAATATGAATGTAAATACTAATCTTTATATTATATCTGCAGGTGCTTCAGGTGCCATATTCGGTATACTTGGATCTCTTCTTGTAATATCGCTTTTATATCGCAGTGTGAGAGCTAACATAAAACCGTCCAGTGTTATAATTATAGCCGTTCTTTCAATATTAAACGGCTATATGAATTATGGGATAGATAATGTAGCTCATATAGGCGGTTTACTATTTGGAATTATAATAACTTTTATTTCTTGCTTATGTAGTAAAAATGTAATAAAATAATATAGATATGGCATATACTATTTATTTATCATAGTACAGTCATATATTATATGATACGGTTTCGTTCGTGTCAATACATAAACTAAACTTTTTTTGCGTTCATCTTTTATCGCTCAGCCTCTCTTATGTTTATATCACGTATGGCGAAGCTATTTACAAGAACTCATATTTCACTAAAGTCAGTCCATGGGCCGGTGCGGTAGGTCCCGCTGCACTGCGGTCTTTTGCCTCGA
>CAMENQ010000369.1 GCA_945928585.1 uncultured Roseburia sp.
ATTGCTAATATCCTTAAGTCCTTCATCCTTCTGCTCTCCCTCTGAAACCATACCGTAATATGTAAAATAGTTCATGGCAAGACGGATAAAAGAGTAGTCGTTGTACAGCCCCATCATATTGTTGGCAAATACGGATAAATTTTCCTGAAGATTTTTTCCTTTTACAATCTCCTGTGCTATTTTTTTCATATATTAACCATGCCTTTTTATTTTTTAAATATATCGCAGAAATCAAAGGTTGCAAGATAATCATCAATTGTTTCTGCTCTCCTTATCATCTGCACATCACCATTTTCCTTAAGCAAAAGCTCTGCCGAACGGAGCTTTCCGTTGTAATTATATCCCATTGAAAAGCCATGTGCCCCTGCGTCATGAATGTAAAGATAATCTCCTAATTCTATCTCAGGAAGCATTCTGTCTATGGCAAACTTGTCATTATTTTCGCAAAGGGAGCCTGTAATATCATACTTATGGTCGCAAGGCATATCCTCTTTTCCTAAAACAGTTATATGATGATATGCACCATACATTGCAGGTCTCATAAGATTTGCTGCACATGCATCACAGCCGATGTATTCTTTATAAATGTGCTTAGCATGAAGTGCCTTTGTTACGAGAGCACCATATGGTCCCATCATAAATCTTCCAAGCTCAGTAAAGAGTGCAACATTACCCATACCTGCCGGCACAAGAACTTCTTCATAAACCTTTCTTACACCCTCTCCTATAACTTCAATGTCATTAGGCTGCTGGTAAGGTCTGTAAGGTATGCCGATTCCTCCTGAAAGATTGATAAATGTAATATTTGCTCCTGTCTTTTCCTTAAGCTCTACTGCAAGCTCAAATAATTCCTTTGCAAGTGTAGGATAATATTCATTTGTTACTGTATTACTTGCAAGAAATGCGTGAATACCAAATTCCTTTACACCCTTGCTCTTTAAAATCTTATATGCCTCTATAATCTGTTCCTTTGTCATACCATACTTAGCATCACCGGGCTTGTCCATAATAGTTGTACTTATGGTAAAGTTTCCACCCGGATTGTATCTGCAGCAGATTCTCTCAGGTATGCCTGCCGTCTTTTCAAGAAATTCAACATGTGTAAAATCATCAAGATTAATTATGGCTCCAAGCTTCTTTGCATATATAAATTCCTCTGCAGGTGTGGCATTTGAAGAAAACATAATGCCATCCTTCATATCCTTATCAGAAAAGCCCATCTTTTCAGCCATATAAAGCTCTGTCATAGATGAGCAGTCAACTCCGCAGCCCTCCTGCTTTAATATATCTATAAGAAATGGGTTTGGGGTTGCCTTTACTGCAAAGTACTCCCTAAAACCTTTATTCCATGAAAATGCAGCTTTAACCTTTCTTGCATTTTCTCTTATTCCCTTCTCATCATAAATATGAAATGGTGTAGGATATGTTTTTACTATCTCCTGTACCTTCTCCAATGTAACAAACGGTTTCTTTTCCATAGTACATCAATCTCCTTGTAAATAAATTTCGTCATATATGCCAAAATTGGTGCATTACAAATGGCACTTTTTTATGATAGCAAATCTTCACTTTTTTGTAAAGCGTCATCACATTAAAGGCGCAAAAATCCATAAAATTTTTCCAATGAGAATCTTAAATCTGCTGTACTTTTTACAGTCCTCAAGGGTTATCTCCTGACATTTTTCAAGAGTATTCTGATAATCTTTTTCAACATCCGCAACAACAGGATGCTTATAGAAAAATGCTGCACATTCAAAATTTAAATACAAACTTCTGAAATCCATATTTATGGTTCCCACAACAGCCTTTTTGTCATCACTTGTAAAAACCTTTGCATGTACAATACCGGGTGTATATTCATATATCTTAACACCTACCTTTATAAGCTTTTCATAATATGTTCTTGCAATCATATATGCCGTAGGCTTGTCTGTTATATGTGGACATATTATTTTTATGTCAACTCCACGTTTGGCAGCATATTCAAGACACTTAAAAGTTTCATTGTCAAATATAAGATAAGGGGTCATTATATGAATGTAATTTACCGCATTATTTATGATATTCTGGTAGACAATTTCCCCGACATTTTCATTATCGTAAGGACTGTCTCCATATCCCATAACATAACCGTCATTTTTTACTGTCTTATTTTCTATAATATATCTGCCGTATTCCTCCTCTGGAACACCATTTTTTATATCATCATTCTGGGCAGCATTCCACATCTGTAAAAACATCATAGTGAAACTGATTACTCCGTCACCTTCTATCCTTACGGCTGTGTCTTTCCAGTGTCCGAATCTTACCTTCTGATTTATGTATTCATCTGCAAGATTCACTCCACCTGTGTATGCTATTTTTCCATCTATAACAAGTATTTTTCTGTGGTCTCTGTGATTCTGGCTTGTAGATAGAGCCGGTCTGATAGGTGCATATACCTGACACTTAATTCCATGCTTTCTCAGGTATTTTGGAAAATCAGGAGGTATAGTTGTCAGTGTAC